>JANNHC010000205.1:0-37833 GCA_031404215.1 Acidobacteriota bacterium | reverse complement strand
CCGCGAACCACCAGAGCGAGTCGCCGCGAAGCGTGAAGCGCCGTCGCAGCGGCTGGCCGTCGACGGAGAGGTGACGCAGGCGCTTGATCCACTCGCGCTCGGACACGGTGGCCCGTTCTTCGGCGTCCGCGTCGAGATAGTCGCGCAGCCGCACCCGGCGCGCGCCCGTACCGCTGTCCACCACCAGCACGTCGTCCATCATGCTGTGGACGTGCGTGCCTGGATGTCCCCTCGTCGTCCGGAGTCGTCGAGGACGGAAAGTACCGCCGCGAACACGCTGTCCGCGCTGATGAAGGCGAGGCAGTCCGGCGTGTGGCCGACGCAGCGTTCGGGCGGACGCCGAATGCGATTGCACGGACTGCAGGGAAGGTCGATGCGCACGACGCGGTCGCGCGGGCCGCGTGGCCGGTAACGACCGGGCTCAGACGGCCCGAAAACGGCGACGATGGGTGTACCGACCGCCGCCGCGAGATGCATGGGTCCCGTATCGCCGGTGATGAGCAGGTCGAGACGTTCGAGGACACTCGCAAGCGTTGGCAGATCCAACTCGCCCGCGACATCGATGACGTGTGCCGCCGGCAGCGCCTGTTTCACGCGGTCTACCAGCGCGCGGTCGCCTGCGGAGCCCGATAGCACGATCGTGGCGCCGGTTGTGGCGATCAACCGGTGCGCCACTTCGGCGAAGCGATCGGGCTCCCATTGCTTGATCGCACGTCCGCCGCTCGCGTGTACGCCCACGAGCGGTCCTCGCGGATCGCCCAGCATGCGGGACGCCCTCTGATGCGCCTCGGCCGGCACGCTGAGTGCCGGCCCGGAGCCGGCGGGTGGCGTGCGGCCGAAGATTGTGGCCACGAGACGCCGTGCGTTATCTGTCGTGTGTGCCTGCGTGTCGTAGTCGAGCGCAACATCGAGCAGCGCGCCCCCGCCGCTACTCCGATATCCGGCCGTCCACGCTGCCCCCGACATCGCGATGAGCAGGTTGCTCCGGACGTCCGGCTCGAAGTTGATCGCCAGATCGTACCGTGCCCCGCGCCATTGCCGGGCCGCGCGGGCGAGCGCGGGCAGTCCAAGGCCCCCGCCCTCGCGCGCCAGCCACTCGGCGTCGAGCACCTGAACGCGCGTGACCGGATCAATCGCGCGCGCGAGATCCGCATTCCAGCTGCCCACAACCAGATCAATCCCGGCATCCGGCGCCAGCGCCCGCACGTCAGCAATGGCGGGCAGCGCCATGAGGAGGTCGCCAATCCGCTCGAGGCGCAGCAGGAGAATGCGCCGCGGCGAGGCCGCCTGGTGGCGGCTGCGGAAGGGCCGCGTGACCGCAGCCGTCAGCCCGAACAGGCGATCGGCGGCGGCCACGAGCGCCCGCTCGCGGCGATCGTAGATATGCAGGGGGGACATTCGGGACTCGAGCTATCTTACCGCCACGCGATCGACCATCACGCCAACGTCGCGATCGTCCGGCGTACCAAGCACCCGGCGCGGGTTCCACGTGGGCGTCACCAATTTCAGCTCGGCCGGATCGCCTGCCGCTGCCGCACGCTTGGCGAGATCCGGAGGAATCACGAACGAGTACGGAAGGAAGCCTCCGCGGACGTGCGCCGTGCCTATCAACTGGCCATTCAGGTAGGCGTTCACATCGGCCGCGGCGGTGGCCGCGGGCCGGCCGCCGTCGTTCATCCACAACGTCACCTCGCGGCTCGAGGGATGGATCACCGTCACGGCCACGTACGAGGTGGCGCCGGTCCAGCGAAAGGTATGCCCCTCCGATGCCTCCTTCGCGTGGAACCTGACGACATGCAGGTCGTCTCCCACACCGACGTCGAGATCGAACCAGAGTCCATCCACCGCCTGTGGCGCGGTGAACTCGTAGACCCCATAGTCGAACTCCTTCTGCCGGACGAATCGCGGCAACGCGTCGAGCGGCGCGTCGTACTCCGGCACCTGGAAACGTTCGCTCGCGACTGGGCGGACGCCGTACCGGTGCGACAGCAGGTCGGTCCCGCCACCGCCGATGAACAGCACGCGCCGATAGCGCGTGCGTGCCCACTCCAGGAACGCGGCAAACGTGGCCTTGTCTGGCCGGACCGGGTTCAGCACGAGCACGTTGCGCGCGTAAATATACGCAAGCGGAAGCGCGAGCACGTGGACGTCGCTGCCGGTATCGCGCGACTCGGCGATCATCAGGTCGTCGTCCCGGATGGTCCCGGCGAGGCGCTCCAGCCTCGGGATGAGCCCGGCGTACTCGACATGATCCACGACCGGGCGGCTGACCCGCGCGTAATGGACCGCGAGCAGCGCGATGAACAGCACGCGTACCGCGGTCCGAATCGCTCCTGAGACCGTGCGCGGCTGACGCAGGCCGCCCAGCGCCGCCGCCGATGCGAAGAGCAGCGCACCGGGAAGGATCACCGGGAGGAACCGTCGCGCCATCCAGAAGTGAGACGGAACAATCCGAATCTTGAAAAACAGGAAACACGCGAAAACGACGACCGTCACCACAAGCGCGGGATCGCGCCAGAACGCCCGGCGTGACACGAGCGAGAGGCCGATCAGCGCCGCAATCAGCGCGGGCAGCGTGACATACAGGTTCGTGAACATGCGCAGCGCGTTCGCGTCGTGCGCCGCCAGTGTCCCGCCCGGATGTCGAAGCACCAGGGCATAAACAGCGAGCAGGCAGACCGCGGCCGCGATCGCGAGCGGCAGCCCTTGGAGGACCCTGGGCGGGACCGTCAGCACGCGCGACGGCACGAACAGAATGGCCAGCCCGGCGAGCCCGACGACGCCAAGGATCAGATACTCCCAGGCCGGAAGGTTGCTGAGAAACAGTATCGGCAGGAACACGTAGGCTCGCATCGGGCCCAACAGGTAGAGTGACGCGACGGCCGCAACGACGGCGAACGTGGCGACGAACGACACGCGTGGACGCTGTCCGCTTAACACGCCAAAGACCAGTCCGGCTGCCACGCCCGCAAGGCCCAGCACGGCATCGAACCGGAGGAAGAGCAGCAGACCGAGCAGGAGCCCGGTGACTGGCGCGAAAAATCGATCGCCGTCCACGTGTGCGCGCGCGTTCGCCAGCAGCGCCGCGAACAACAGCGTCTGCATGACGACCTCGGCGTTCGGATACTTCGCAAACCACACCGTGATCACGTGCAGGGCGAGCAGCGATACGGCGGCGGCCGCCACCGTGCGTCCGAGGAACCGCGTACCGGCAAAATACACGGCAAGCAGCCCCAGGATCGCCCACACGCCGACCGTTCGCCGCGCGCCGGTCAGCCCATCGACGCCGTACCCAATCGCGATCGACGCGGGAAACAGATGGGGAAACTGACCGACCACCGCGCCGGTGTCGGGGTTCTCGATGAAGAAGCCCATGAAACGCAGCGAGTAGTAGTCAGGTCGTCCGTGCGATGGAAAAAACAGGTCACGCGCGAACGGAGGTACGGCGGCGACGAGTGGGTCGCGGACGACCAGGGCGCCGCGCTGCGCGATCTGGATCCCTTCGCTCATGTACGTGCCGGGATCCTTTCCACCAATGATGTATTCCGAAGGAGGAAAAAATCGCGACGCGCCAAAGACGACGAGCAGCAGCGGGACCACCGCCGTCGCCGTCACTCGCCGAGCCCCGGCGCCCATGCGCAGTCGTCCGCGCGCCATCACCGCGCAGACCGCCGCGACGATGATGTCGGCCACGATCAGGCGCCGGAACGTGTAACGGTGCACCGCGGCCAGCGCGAGAACGACAGACAGCGACACCGCGAGGCTGAGGATGACGGCCCAGAACCCACGCTCTTCAGCATCGAGCCCCGCGCGCCGCTCCCGGTCGAGCCACGGCAGCCTGAACACCGCCGCGCCAGGAAGCCACGCGATGATCGCGAGCGCTGCGAGCTGCAGGAGTGTCGTCATCGCGTGCGTGTGCGAAGAGGCAGGGGAACTCCTTCGTTGACGCTGTCCACGCCGCTAACTCATGACCTGAATGTTCCCGATGAATCGGTACCCACCAGCAACGACTACGACCACGGTTTTGCCGGCCGCGACGACGGAGCGGCCAGCCCCGATTCAGGAAGCACGGGCTTCTAGAACTGGAAGTAAATGAATTCGGCGCCGCCGAAATTTCCAAACAGCATCGTCAGATAAAACGTCGCGGCGTAGACGGAGTATCGCACGCCCACCGGAAGCCGGGGAACCACGAGAACGTTGTCGTAGACCGCCTCGCAGGCGTGCACCAGCAGAAGCGGGGTGACGTACATCACCAGCGGTACGAGCAGCCCGTCCACGTTGACGGAGGCCGGGGAAAAAGACACGACCAGGCTGCGCGCCATCTCGGCGATCTGTGTGACCGAGCGCGCCCGGAAGATCAGCCATCCGACGCACGTCAGGTGAAACATGACGAGCCACGACGTGACACGCGCCAGCGCACCCGGACCGGTGACCCATGCATGGATCGTGCGTATGCGATCCGCGGCGCGGAACCCAATCAGGAGCAGGCCGTGGTACGCACCCCATAGCACGAACGTCCACGCGGCGCCGTGCCACAGGCCTCCAAGGACCATCGTGATGAGCAGGTTGCCATGGATCCTCGCCGGTGATCCGCGGCTGCCGCCGAGCGGAATGTAGAGATAGTCACGGAGCCACGTCGAGAGGCTGATGTGCCAGTGGCGCCAGAACTCCTGTGGTGTCCGTACAAAATATGGAAAGCGGAAGTTTTCGACGAGCTCGATGCCCATCAGTTTTGACGTCCCTCGAGCCACATTCGAATAGCCCGCGAAATCGCCGTAGATCTGAAAGGCGAAGGCATACGTTCCGAGGAGCACGTTCACGCCGGTGTGATGCGCCGCCGGGTCGAACACCATGTTGGCGAGGCTGGCGAGGTTGTCCGCGACGAAGATTTTCTGGAAGAACCCCCACGCGACGAGCCACAGTCCGTCGCGCACCTGCTCGCGTGACACGTGCCGCCGCTCCGAGATTTGCGGAAGGAGTTTCGACGCCCGCAGGATGGGTCCGGCGACCAGGTGTGGAAAGTACGCCACGAACACCGCGAACTCGAGCAGGTCGTGCGTGGGCGCGATCTCGCGCCGGTACACGTCGATCACATAACTCATCGTCACGAACGTGTAGAACGAGATGCCGACCGGCAACAGGACGCGCACAGTGACGTCATCGAGCTCCCAGCCGAGCGCGCCGAATACCGCGTGGAGGTTGTCGGCGAAGAAGTTGAAGTACTTGAAGAAGCCGAGCAGTGTGAGGTTGAACCCCAGACTGAGGCAGAGCAGCGCGCGGCGCCTGGAGGGCGCGCGCGCCGCGGCGATCGCTCGCGCACACGTGTAATCCACGGCCGTCGAGGCGATCAGGAGGCCGAGAAAGCGCCAGTCCCACGCGGCGTAGAAGTAGTAACTGGCGACCAGCAGCAGCCAGTTCTGCGCCCGGTGCGGCAGGACCCGATACAGGGCGTACACGACGAGGAAAAACCAGACGAACTGAAGCGAGTTGAAGACCATCGTCTCGATCAGCGTCCCGCAGGCGGCGCCGGCTGCTCGCCCAGGAGACCGGAGTCGCGGAGGAAGCGTGCGAGCGCCTCGGCGACCACCTCGTGGCCGCGCGGCGTCAAGTGAACTGTCTGCTGGAAGAAGAGGTCGGGGCCGGGCAACGCACGCCGCAGGCTCGGCAGTGCGTCGAAACGCGGCACCGGGACGCTCTCGAGCGCGCTCGCGAACCGCGCGGTTGCGCCGTCGCGCAGCAGCTCGCCACCTGACTGTGCGACGGCTTCGCGCAATCGGCCGTAATCCGCATCGTCCACCTGGAACCGCGCGGGCATCAGCACGACGGCCGTGCGCGCCCCCGCGGCGGTCGCGGCGGCTTCCATCTCCTCGACCGTGCGTCGCGTGATCGCCAACCCCCGCGCGATTCGCGACGCCGGGCTCGCCGCGTAGCTCTGGAGCGGCGGCTCGGGCGGACCGACCGCCCGCGTGAACCGAGCCGTCGCCGCGACCGCGCGCAGGCGCAGCACCTGCAGCACCATGCTTCGACGGACGAACCGCCTCAGCCTCACGGCCGCCGCCTCGCGCAGCACCTCCGGCGCCGGTCGCTCCGCTCCATCGAGCAGCGCTTCGGAGGTCACCGCGTCTTCGGCGTCGTTGCCCACAAAGAGCACCGCGACCACGACGTCGGGCCGGACCGCCGGCAGGATTGATCGAAAAAACAGCAACTCCTGCACCGGACCGTACCCCTGGACCCCGCCGTTGATGACGCGGTAGCGAATGGACGCCGACGACGCGTTCAGCCGTTGCTCGAGGAGTTCGCCGAAGGTCTGCCTGAACGGAACCTGCACCGAAAGAACGAGCGAATCTCCGAGAATGAGAATGCGCCGTTCGTTCGCCGGCTTGGGACCGACCTCCTCGTCATCGCGGACGCCGGTTGCGTTGATCGCAATGTCGGTGTCGAACTCCGCCGTGGCAAACCGGACACGTGCCCCAGGTTTGAGGCGGTAGCCGATGACCGGGTCGTTCGCAAAGAGCCCCTGGAAGGCAGGGGCGGCCTCAGAGCTGCCCCACCGGCGCAGCCCCCCCTCGAAGAGCCCAAACTGTATAGCCACGATCAGCGCGAACACGGCCACACGGCGCGCCCTGGCGCGTCCTCGTTCGAAGGCCACGGCTATGTCAACGCGAGCGCGGCGGCGACGCGGTCGACCGCACCCGGAGGAAGCGTGGGGTAGAGCGGCAGCGACAGGATTTCGTCGCAGACACGGGTCGCGATCGGACAGTCGGCGGGCTGCTCCGGAGCCAGGGCAGGTTGTCTGGGTATGGGGACCGGGTAATGGATGAGCGTTTCGATTCCAGCCGCGCGAAGGGCCGCCTGCACGCTGTCGCGGGCGGTGCTCCGCACCGGAAACAGGTGATAGACATGCCCGTCGTCGAAGGCGGGTGGAATCGTGATCGCAACGGAGGCCTGGAGTCTCGCGCGATACTCCCGCGCGAGCGCCCGGCGGCGGGCTGTCCAGTCCGGTAAAAAGGCCAGGCGCGCGCGGAGCACCGCGGCCTGGATTTCGTCGAGCCGGGAATTCACGCCGAATTCGGCGTGATGGTATCGATCCGTCTGTCCGCCGTTGCGAAGGCGCCGGGCATGCGCGGCAATTCGCGGATCGCCGGTCGTGATCGCTCCGCCGTCGCCGATCGCACCGAGGTTCTTGGTCGGATAGAAGCTGTAGGCGGCGGCCGCGCCGAAGCTGCCGACCGGTTTGCCCTCGCACGTTGCGAGATGCGCCTGGCAGCAGTCTTCGACGATCGCGAGATTGTGCCGCGCGGCGACCGCCGCGATAGCCGGCATGTCGGCCGGCTGCCCGTACAGATGCACCGGCAGGATCGCAGCCGTCCGGGGCGTCACGGCCGCGGCGGCAGCCCGTGGATCGAGCGTCAGCCGGTCGGGGTCGATGTCGGCAAACACCGGTCGCGCGCCCGCCATCATGACGGCCAGCGCGGAATAGGCCGCCGACAGCGGCGTTGTGATGACCTCGTCACCGGGTCCGATCCCGAGCGCGCGCAGCGCGATGGCGAGGGCGTCCGTACCGGTGCCCACGCCGATGGCTTCCGTCGCGCCGCACGCGCCGGCGAATTCCCGCTCGAACCCTTCGAGCTCCGGGCCGAGCACGAACCACCCGCGCGCGATGACCCGTTCGACCGCTTCGCGTACCGCCGCGCCATCTTCACCGGGCGTGAGCTGCAGGAATTGAATCACCCGCGCTCCTGGGCGCGGCCGTCCGCCGCATCGACGTACCGCGGCAGGTGGTCCCGGTAGAACGCAATGGTGCGGCGCAACCCTTCGCGAAGATCGACTTGCGGCGTCCAGCCGACGCGTTCCCGGAATCGCGTCGAGTCCGAATAGAAGCTTCCGATGTCGATCCGTTTTTTCTCCGCGGGCCAGTCCACGTACCGGACGCGGCCGGATCCCGCCGCCTCGATCAGCAGCGTGACGAGATCGCGATGGCTGATGGGCTCGTTCCCGCCGACGTTGAACACGTCCCCGTCGCAGGCGCCGGACGCGCCCGCGCGCAAAAACGCGTCGGCGGCGTCGTCCACGTAGACGAAGTCGCGCATCTGCGAGCCATCTCCGAAGACCTGGATTTCCCCGTCTTCGATGACGAGCCGGATGAACCAGCCGATGAAGCCCTGGCGGTTGTGCCGGATCAGCTGCCGCGGCCCGTAGACATTCGTGAGACGCAGCGAGCAGGCGCGCACGTCGAAGACGTTGTTGTAGAGGAGGTGGTAGTACTCGCCGGCCGCCTTGTTGACGCCGTTGATGTCCGCGGGACGCACGAGGTGGCGCTCGTCCACCGGCAGGTAGTCGGGCCGCCCATACACCTGCCGCGTGCCCGCATAGACCACGCGGACGCCGGGATTGTTCGTGCGGCAGGCTTCGAGAATCGAGAGTTGCGCCCGGCAGTTGATCTCGAGATCGGTATAAGGGTCGCGCATGCTGTCGATGTGGCTCACCTGGCCCGCGAGGTTGAACAACACGTCCTGCCCCTGCACCAGCACGCCGATCGTGCTTTGCATGCGCACGTCCGCGATGTTGACACGCACGCGATCCGCAATGTCGTCGACGTTGAAGAGGTTGCCGCCGTAGTCGGGCTGCAGGGAATCGACGATAAGGACGTCGGCGCCGAGTTCGACGAGCTGGCGGGCGAGGTTGCTGCCGATGAATCCCAAGCCGCCCGTGATCATGACCCGACGTCCCTTGTAGAACTCGCGGTACGGCGGCGTCACGCGCGATCCTCAGGCCGGGGCGGCAGCGGCTCGGCGGCGCCCGTTCCCGGTGCGCGCCGGCGATGCTCCTGGCGGACGACGAGGGCCACCCACAATCTCCCGACGTCGACGGCCGTTTTGAGCAGGCGGCCGAAATTGAAAAATTGCGATTTCCCGTGCGCGCGATGGTAATGGTGGACCGGCACCTCCGCGATGCGGAAGCCGGCGTCCTGAATCTTCTTCATCATCTCGAGACAGATGACGCCGCTGTTCTTCTCGAGTGACACCCGTTCGAAGATGGATCGCCGAAGCAGGCGGAAGTCGCAATCGACGTCGCGCACCTTCAGCCCGAAGAGCCACTTCACCGTGTGATGGTAGATGCGGCCGATCACGATCCGGTGCAACGGATCCGAGCGGCTGATCTTGTAGCCGTTCACGAGATCGACGTGCTCGTCGAACGCCTCCCACAGACGCGTCATCTCCGCCGGATCGTACTGGGCATCGCCGTCGGTGTAGAACACCAGCTCGCGCGTGGCCGCTTCGAAGCCGCTGCGGAGCGCTCCGCCGTAGCCCCGATTGCGGGGATGATGCACGACCCTGACTTCGGGGTACGTACGCGCGAGCTCGTCCACGATCCGGGCGGTCGCATCCGCACTCCCGTCGTTGACGACGATGACTTCAAAGTCGGGCGTCAGGCGGCGCGCGGTCTGGAGCGCGGTGATGACGAGGCTCGCGATCGTCCCGCTGTCGTTGTACGCGGGAAAGAACACACTGAGCCCCGGCTTCCTGCTGGCTGGCTGCGGCATCGGTAGAGCCGTAAATCTTAGCTGGGCAGGGATTTGAAGGCAAGCGCGCGGAGATACGCTGCCTCGAACCGCTCGGCCGCCCGTTCCCACCCGAATCGCTCCTGCACGAGCGCCCGCGCGGCGTCCCCGAGCTGCCGCGCCGTCCCCGGGTTGGCGATCAGCCGTCCCATGGCCGCCGCAATGGCCGCGGCGTCGCGCTCGGGCACGATCATCGCGGTGCGCCCGTCGGCCACGACGGCGCCGATACCGCCCGCCGCGGTCGTGATCAGCGGCGTCGCCGAGGCGAGGGCTTCGAGCACGACGTTCGGAAGCCCGTCCACGTTGCCGCTGTCGTCCCGAACCGACGGCACGCAGATCATGTCGGCGGCCGCGAAGTAGTCACCCACGCGGTCCTGCGGCTGATTGCCGAGAAAGCGGACCCGCTCTGCCACGCCGGCGGTCCGTGCGCGCGCGTGCAGTTCCTCCGCCAGCGTGCCGTCGCCGGCCAGGGCGAGCACGAGGCCCGGCACGCCGGCCACCGCGTCGATGAGGTACTCGAACCCTTTTTTGCGCACGAGCCGCCCGGCGGCCACGCAGAGCGGCACGCGATCCCCCACGCCAAGTTCGCGCCGCCGCGCCGATCGGCCCGCCGCGTCCGGCCGAAAACGCGCGACGTCGACGCCATACGGCACCGTCTCGATCCGCGCGGGATCCGCGCCGAGCGCGATCGCACGCGTCGCGAGATCGTCACTGCAGGCCGTCACGAAAGCGGCGTGACGGAACGTGCGTTTCGCCGCCAGCCGCGCCGGCGCGAAAGTTTCGGCGACATACACATCCGAGCCGTGAAGGCTGACGACCAGCGGCAGGTCGGGCGCCGCAAGGGCGGCGGTTACGCCGCCGGGGATCACCCAGTGGCCGTGCATGATCGTCGCGCGATGCCGCCTCGCGACCCGTCGCGCCGCGCGCCATCCCGACACGAGCGCGAGCGGGGCGGCCACGTACGCGGCGGCGCGCAGGCTCACGTCGGCCCGCATGGCGGCCGCGTAGCCGAACACGTTCAGCGATCGCCACGGGGCATAGCGGTAGAAGTGGAATCGGACTCCGTCCTCCTCAGGCGCGCGCGCCACCAGCGGGTGCCACGGCGCGACGACATGGACCTCGTGTCCGCGGGCGGCCACCGATCGGGCGATCGGCTCCATGAAGGTCCCGACACTGTCCCCCGGGAACCGCGGATACGACGTCGTGAGCATCACGACGACCTGTGGCATGTTCAGCGGCGCGCGCGGCGCAGCGTCAGGCGCCACGGCATGATGATCGATTCGAGGATGACGTGTGACGAAAGTTTTGACTGTCCCTGCCGCCGCTCGACGAAAATGATCGGCACTTCACCGATGCGGCACCCGTTCCGCGCGGCGTCGAACAGCATCTCGACGAGGAACGCATAACCATCCGAGACCATCGCGTCGAGCGGCAATCGGGCCAGCGCCTCGCGCCGCCAGCAGCGGAACCCGCTCGTGCAGTCGGTCGCCGACAGTTGCGTGACGGCGCGGATGTAGCGGTTCGCGAAGGTGCTGAGGAAGATGCGGTGCAGCGGCCAGTTGACGACGCTGACGCCGTTCAGGTAGCGCGAGCCGATGACGATGTCCGCCGTCGCCGCGCCGGCCGTGAGCGCCGGCAGGTACTCGGGGTTGTGCGAGAGGTCCGCATCCATCTGGCAGATCAACTCGGCATCGGTGGACGCCAGCGCGTGCCGGAGGCCGTCGATGTACGAACGGCCGAGACCACGTTTGCCGGTCCGATGCATGACTTCGACTCGTCCCGGGTACTGGGTGACGAGTCCATCAGCCACCTGGCCGGTGCCATCGGGCGAGCCGTCGTCCACGATGAGCATCCGGAAACCGTCGTGGGCGAGCACTCCCCGGGCAAGCACCGGCAGGTTGTCGCGCTCGTTGTACGTCGGAACCACTACCAGAACGTTCATCAGGCGTCAGGTCTCGATTGGGATGGAGGCGGCGGGCACACGACCGCGCGCGTGCAATCCGCACCAGACGCCGGCGCAGACGATCAGGGTCGGGTCGATCACCGGAATCCGGAACCGCTCCTGCGGAAAAAACAGGAGACCGACCATCACCGCCGATCCGGCAAGCACGAAGAGCGCCTCCGGGCGACCCGTCCGGCGCCGCCACGTCCGCGCGCCGAGCCAGGCGAACGGCAACAGCAGCAGGTACGACGCGGTCGTGGCGACGCGGTACACTCTCGAGTGTAGCGCATACGAGGGGCCCGCCGGCACGACCGTGTAGAACGCTTTCTTCAGCAGCACTCCGGACCACCAGACCGGGTGCGCCGCGATGTAGTGAAGGGCGTCCTCGTAGTACAACCGTTCGAGCGCTTCCGCGCTCAGCCCGGGATGCGCGCGCCGAAACGCAATCTCCGCGACTTTGATCTCGGGGTTGGCCGCCAAGTCTCCTTCGCCACGTGCGAGGGGATGATTGCCCGTCCAGAATGTGACCCCCCCCTCCGAAGCCACGAGCACGAACCTGTCGTAGACGCGCAGGTTGCGGGCGGTCCATGGCGCGACGACGAGCATGGCCGTCACGACGAGCGAAAGCGCCAACCACAGGCGCCGCCGCGCGACGAGCCACAGCGCTGCAAGCGGCAGGAAGAACAGCATCGCGGGGCGTATCAGGATGGCCGCCCCGGCCGCCAGGCCGGCGGCGATCGCGAGCCCGCCCCCGCGGTGCGCCCACGAGCCGTGTCCGGAGCGATCCGCGCGGTCGAGTGCGTGATCGAGAAGCAGCACGGCGAGAAGCGCCACGGTGCTGTAGAGCGCCTCGCTCAGCACATACGCGCAGATCCACACCAGCGGCGGGTAGACGGCTGCAATCGCCGCCGCGGCGACACCGGCCGCCGGTCCGGCGGCCCGCCGGCCCAGCAGCCCGATTACCCAGACGCCAAGCGCGCCGACGACCGACTGCGCGATCTTCACCCGCGCCGGGGAGGCCTCGTAGTCGCGTCCGCCCGCCCCGATGACGGCCAGGAAGAGCGGATACGCCGGGGCGCGCCCGAATTGCTGCGCGGTCCCCGTGTCGTGGCCCGCGTCGTACACGAACCCCCTGCCGGCCGACACGCTCTGCGCGAGCGCAAGATACTCGCGCTCGTCGTGGGTCAGTGGCTTCTCGACCCAGTATCCCAGACCGAACGCCAGCCGTACGAGCAGGCCGGCCGCGGCCGCCGCGATCATCAGCCGCCTCCCGGGGCTCGGGTCGATCGGCATGTCTCGCGGTTACTGCCGCCCCTCGAAACGCAGCGCGGAGATCTGCTCGGACACGAGGCCGACGAGAAACACGATGACCGCGAGCATGATGAGGAGCACCGAGGAATTGGTGATGTGCTGCTGGGTCGCGATCGTCCACGCGGCATACGCGGCGCCGAGCGCGAAGCACGCGAGGCTGATCGGAAGAAAAACGCGCAACGGGCTGAACAACGTGACGATCTTGAGGATGATGATCAGGAACTTCGCCCCGTCGCGCGCCAGACGAATTTTGGACGAGCCCACGCGCGTTCGCGCTTCGGTCGGCTCGAACGTGACGTTATAGCCCGCCTTGATGAACGCGAGCGTCGTCGTCGTCGGCGTCGAGAAGCCGTTTGGCAGCAGGTGGAGGAATTCGCGCAGATATTCGCGGCGGGCCGCGCGGAACCCGGACGTCAGATCGGGAATCTCCCGGCCGGTCAGATAGCTGGCCAGGTTGTTGAGCGCCGCGTTCCCGACCTGCCTGGCGGCCGTCGCCTGCGTGGACGACGCGCGAGCGCCGATGACGAGGTCGTATTCGCCAAGCCGCGACACGATCCGCCGGGCGTCGTCCGGCCGGTGCTGGCCGTCCCCGTCGACGATCAGGACGAAATCGCCGGAGGCTTGGCGGATCCCGCTCTTGACCGCGGCGCCGTTCCCCTTGTTATAGGGATGCGAGACGACAATGGCGCCCGCCGCCGCGGCGCGCGACGCGGTCTCGTCGCGCGATCCATCGTCCACGACGATGATCTCGTGCCACGCAGCGGCCTGCGCGAGCTCGGTCACGACCTCGCCGATGACGTCCGCTTCGTTGTAGGCGGGGATGACGACTGAAACCGCCGACGGTTCCGCCACTAGTGTCCCGTCCCCGTGGTTCGCGACATAATTCCCGGGCGCGGCATCCCGCCTGGCGGCGTTGCTCGTCGCTCAAATATGCCCAATATTTTCGCTCCTCGCGCCTTGCCAGACGGGCGCCGCGCTCCGGGACTTATGCCACGATCCACGGGGACGGGACACTAGCGCTCCCACCGATCCTTGGTGGACAGCGCGGGCGGGGCATCCGCGGCCTCCCGGTGCTGCGGCGCTTCGATCGATCGCACGCGATACAGGAGATCTTCGAGCAGTTTTCGATTGCCCGAGATGACGTCCGCGAGCAGCCCGATGACGAGCACCTGAAATCCGACAATCATCAGCACGGCGGACGCGATGAGCGACTGCAGGTGCCCGTCGCCCTTGTTCGTGAAATAGAAGTAGAGAAACCGCACGGAGATCGCCAGGCCCGAGCCGAACACCGCGAGGCCCAGGTACGTGAAGACCTTGAGCGGCTCGTACATCGCGTAGATCCGAACGATCGTGGCCGCCGAGCGCTTGATGTAGGAGAACACGCTGTCGAACAGGCGGGATTCACGGGTGCGCGCGTTGGTCGAGACCGGCACGTGCGCGATCGCCATCCTCTTCTTGCCCGCCTGGATGATCGACTCGAGCGTGTAGGAAAACTCCGACACGATGGTCATGCGGAGCGCGGCCTCCCGCGTGTACGCGCGGAAGCCGCTGGTGGTATCCGGCACGTTCGTGTTCGAAACCTGCCGCACGACCCAGCTGCCGAGTAGCTGCAGCTGTCGCTTCCGCCAGGACATGTGCCGCAGCTCCCCGATGTTGCGGTCGCCGATCACGATGTCGGCGTCACCGCTCAGCAGCGGCGCGAGCAGCTTTGGGATTTCGTGGCCGGCGTACTGGTTGTCGGCGTCGGTGTTGACGATGAAGTCCGCGCCGGCCTTGAGCGACGCGTCGATGCCAGCCATGAAGGCGGCCGCGAGCCCCTTGTTGCGCCGCAGCCGCACCACGTGCTCCACGCCGCAGCTGAGCGCGACCTCCGCCGTGCCATCGCGCGACCCGTCGTCGATGACGAGCACTTCCACGATGTCGATGCCCGCGATGGCGCGAGGCAAGTCGGCGAGGGTCGCGGGCAGCGTCGTGGCCTCGTTGAGGCACGGGATCTGGATGATGAGTTTTTTCACGAAATGCCAACGCCGAAATCGCCAACATCCCTGATATCGGCAAGACGGCACGTGGAGCTGCGAATCATGGCAATTATGGCAATTTTGAAGATTCTGGCAATGTGACGAGCTTTTCGATGACGCCGTCCCACGTGATGGCGGCTGCCACCGCGTGCCCCGCGCTGCCCATGTCGGCCGCTCGGGTGCGATCGGCCGCCAGCTGGTTGATCGCGTCGGCGAGGTCCTCGGGAAGCGGCGCGCGGACGAACCCGTTCACACCGTCCACGACGAACTCGTTCGGCCCTCCTGAATCGTGGCACGTCACGACCGGCTTGCGCGCGAGGAAGGCCTCGAGCGTGACGTAGCCGAAGTCCTCGTCGAACGGTGGATACATTACCGCGAGCGCGCCCGCGTACAGCCCGATCAGATCGTCGTCGCCCACGTTTCCCAGGAACGTCACCCGATCCTGGACGCCCGCGTCTTCGGCCGCCCGCTCGGCGTTCCGGCGCTGCGTGCCGTCGCCGGCGATCACGAGGCGCGTCGGCCGATCGACGTGAGCCATGGCCTTGATGATGAGATCGACACGCTTCACCGATTCGATCCGGCCGACCGACAGCACGTAGTCGCCATACGGACCAGGCACGAGCCGGGGCGCCAGGTTCGGCGGATGATAGAGCGGTTCAGCCTCCAGCCCGTTGAACTTCGCGAGCCGTGCCGCCGTGTTGCGCGCGTTCGTGAAAAGCGCGCGGCACTCGCCGAGCATGTCCGTGTCGAGCCGCATGAGCGTATCGCGCAGGCCGACGTCGAGCTCCGTGTGCGAGAAGTCGCTGTACTCGGTCCCGCAGAGTTCGTAGGCGGCCCGGTACTGGTGAATCAGCCACGCGACCTTATTCGGGTGCCGCGCGAAGTAGGACGGAAACTTCGTGCCGATGACGAGATCGACGGGACGACCGTTGCTCTCGCTCAGATCGAGGAGGCGCCACGCCGCCGCGTGAGGAAGTATCGCGTCCTTGGGATACCACTTGAAGGGGACGCTGACCAGTTCCGTCAAGAATCCCCGCTCGCGCAGTTCGCGCACGAGCTGCCGCACATGAACTTCCGCGCCGCCGTGCACGAACGGCACCTGCGCCTCGCAGACGAGCACGGTCTGCACTGTCATCGGATTCGTCAATCTAACACGAGGCTGATCCGGTCCACCTTCGGGTGATCACCCGCTGCGGCTACGTCGCGTGCCGGAAGTTGATCACATCGCCGTCCTGAACGATGTATTCCTTGCCTTCCAGCCGTAGTTCACCATGGTCCCGGCAGGCCGCGAGCGTGCTGCGTGCGAGCAGGTGCTCGTAGCGGACCACTTCGGCGCGGATGAATCCCCGCGAGATGTCGCTGTGGATCTCCCCCGCCGCGAGCACTGCCGATGTGTTTCTCGGAATCGACCACGCGCGGTTTTCGTCCTCTCCCACGGTGAAGAACGAGATGTAGCCGAGCAGATCGTAGCTGGCGCGAATGACGCGATCGAGTCCCGACTCCCGTAGACCGAGGTCCGCCATGAACGCCGCCGCGTCGGCGGGATCCAGCTGCGCGATCTCGAGCTCGATCTTGGCGCAGATGGGCACCGCCCGGGTCGCCGCGCCTGACAGGAACGATTCGATGCCCGCGATGCGGACAGCCTCGTCCGCGCGCGGGAGGTCGGCCTCGTCCATGTTCAACACGATCAGCAGCGGTTTGGCGGACAGGAACTGAAATCCGCGCAGCCGTTTTGCGTCGTCCACTCCCAGGTCGAGCGCGCGCAGCGCGCGTCCTTCCTCGAGGGCGGCACGGCAGCGGAGCAGAATCTCCTGCTCCTTCCGCAGGTCCGCGGTGTTCCCCTTCTTGAGATCGCGCTCGAGCCGTTCGAGACGGCGTTCGACCACGCCGAGGTCGGCGAGAATGACCTCGTCTTCCATCGTGCGCACATCGCGCGCGGGATCGATCGTGCCCGAGGGGTGCGGCACGGCGGGATCGCGAAACATGCGCACGACATGGAGCAGCGCGTCCGCGTTGCGGAAGGGCGCCACATCGAGAAGCGCCGCGGCGCCCGTTTTGGCGCCACCGACGCCCGCAATGTCGGCGAACTCGACCGTGGCCGGCACATGCTTGCGAGGATTGAACAGCGCCGTCAGCTTGTCGAGCCGCTCGTCTGGCACGCGCGACACCCCGACGTTCGCGTCCGTCTTGCCGCCCGCCCGCGGCGCCTCCCGCGCGCTCGTCACCAACTGGAAGAGCGCGGTCTTCCCAGACGACGGAAATCCAATCAACCCGGCACGCAGCATTTCACCCCCGCCTGGCACGCTTGGCACCCCGTGGGCACCCCCGGCCCCCAAACCTGTGCCTCCAGAACTGCCCATGCTAGCACGCGGTGGCACCTGAGCCGGTTGCATTCGCCATTTCTTCTCCAGCGAAAATAAAGCGTAAGGCCATGCGTGAGCTGGTTTTACGTTGACAGACGAGCTCACGTTCTCCTACTATCGCGGTGGAAATTAGTGGAGTAAAAGTGGAGTAAATAGTCGTGCTCCGGGGCAACTACGCCGCAAAAATTGATGACAAGGGTCGGCTCAAGCTCCCGAACGCCTTCCGTGGCCTCGTCGAGGGGAAGCACGGCAAGGAAGTGTTCGTGACGAGCTTGACGGGGGAGTACGTCCGCATCTACCCGATGCCGGTCTGGATGGCGCTCGAGGAGAAGCTGGCGGCCGTGCCGTCAACCCTCCCGGCGCGGCTCAAGTATTTCGACCGCATCAATTATTACGGCCAGGCCAGTGAGTTCGACGGACAGGGACGGGTCCTCATCCACCCCCGGCTGCGTGAGTCGGCCGGGATGAGCGGCGACGTGGACGTGTTCGGGCAGTACGAGTGGCTCGACGTGTGGAACCACGAGCGGTTCGTCGCCAGGCTCCAGCGGGAACCCTATACCGACGACGACGCGCGCGCGCTGTCGGAGTTCGGGATTTGAGCATGGACCCGACCCACGAGCCGGTCATGGTCGCGGAGACGGTCGCGCTGCTGGACCCGTCGCGCGGGGGGGTGTTCGTGGACTGCACCGTGGGTCTCGGCGGCCACGCCGGCGCCATGCTCGCCGCTGGCGCCACGCGACTCATCGGCCTCGATCGCGATACGACGGCCTTGCGGCTCGCCGCCCAGTCGCTCGCCGCGTGGCAGGACCGCATCGAGCTCGTGCACGCGGATTACCGCGAGTTGCCAGTCCTGCTCGCGGCGCGCGGCCTCGAAGGGATCGACGGGGCGCTGGCGGATCTCGGGGTGTCGTCGATGCAGTTCGATACCGGCGGGCGCGGGTTCAGCTTTCGTCGCGACGAGCCGCTCGACATGCGCATGGACCAGACCCAGGGGCCGACGGCGGCGGACCTGCTTGCGGACGTCGGTGAAGAGGATCTGGCGAACGTGATTTTTCAGTATGGGGAAGAGCGTTTTTCGCGTCGCATCGCCCGCGGCCTCGTCGACGCGCGCCGCGCGGGGCGCATCGGCACGACCGGGCAGCTGGCGCAGATTGTCCGCCGCGCGGTGCCCCGCAAGAGTTACCAGCGGATCGATCCGGCGACGCGCACGTTTCAGGCGCTGCGGATCTGGGTCAACCGGGAGCTCGACGGGCTCGATGTGTTTCTCGGCGACGCGTCCCGGCTGCTGCTCGCCGGGGCCCGGCTCGCGGTGATCACGTTTCACTCGCTCGAGGATCGCATCGTCAAGCACACGTTCCGCGCGCTCGCGGCCGGCGAGGAGGCGTTGCGGGTGTTGACCCGCAAGCCCGTGGTGCCCGGAGAGGCGGAAGTGGCGCGCAATCCCCGCGCGCGAAGCGCGAAGCTGCGCGCGATTGAGAGGCTGGCATGAGCGGGATCGATTTCGAGTACGCCATCAAGAAAGACGTACGGAACAACCCCATCGTCCGCGAGGTGGACGAGGCGCGTCAGCGCCAGTTGCTCCAGACGGTCGTGATTGGAGGCGTGCTCTCGCTCGTGATTCTGTTTTCGGCGTGGCAGCGGTTCGCGCTGCTCGGACACGGCTACGAGATGCAGCGCATGCAGCAGGAACGGGCGGAGCAGGAGGAAATCAACCGCCACCTGCGCCTGGAGGTCGAAACACTGCGTTCGCCGGCGCGCATTGAGCGGATTGCGATCAAGCAGCTGCACCTGATCGCGCCCGCGCGCGATCAGTCGATCGTGCTCGAGCGGGTGACGCCGTCGGCGCCTCCCGAAAAATCCATCGTCGCGGCGCGCTGACCTGGACGGCGCGGCAGGAGGATCGTGGCGGACGAACACGGCGGCAGATTCAGGCTCCCCTGGAGTGGATCCGCGCAGCGCATCCTGCGGCGGGAGCCCGCCGCGGCGCTCCCCGAGTGGCGGGACACCCTGCGATCGCGGACGCTGATTTGCGCCGCCCTGCTGGCGGCGTGGACGGTCGCGATCGAAGGTCGCCTGCTGTACCTGCAGGTCTTTCAGCACGGCGAGATGATGGCGCGGGCCAACCGCCAGCAGCTGAGGACCATCAAGCTTCCCGCCAAGCGTGGCGAGATCGTGGACCGCACGGGCCACGTGCTCGCGTATAGCGTGGACGCCGACACCATCGCGGCGGATCCATCAGAGATCCAGGACCCGGAGGGCGCCGCCGCACTCGTCTGCCACGCGCTCGACGACTGCGGCCCGCAGCAGCGGCAGACCATGACGGAGCGTCTGCGCGGCAAGGGCCAGTTTGCGTACCTCGCGCGACAGGTGTCGCCCGACGAGGCGCGCCGTGTCAAGGCGCTCGAACTGCCGGGGCTGTTGTTTTACAAGGAAAGCCGACGCTATTACCCAAAGAAAGAGCTCGCGGCCCACGTGCTCGGCTACGTCGGGCTCGACAACGGCGGGCTGGCCGGGCTGGAGTCCACCTTCGATGCGCGCATCCGAGGCCGTGAAGGCAAGATGCTGCTGCAGACCGACGCGCGCAGGCAGGCCATGTCGAGCCGCGAGGAGCGGCTCCCGACCGCGGGCGACGCGCTCGAGCTGACGATTGACGAGTATCTGCAGCACATCGCGGACCGCGAACTGCGCATCGGCGTCGCGGAAAATGCGGCCGCCGGCGGAACCGCCATCATCCTCGAGCCGGCGACTGGCGAGATCCTCGCGATGGCCAACTGGCCGACGTTCAATCCGAACGCGTACAACGCGTCCGACATCGTCGCGCGCCGCAACCGCGCCGTACAGGACCTGTACGAGCCGGGCTCGACCTTCAAGGTCGTGACGGCCTCCGCCGCCATCGAAGAACGGGTCATGACCCCCGCCGATCCGGTCGATTGCAGCCCCGGCTACATCACGTTTGGAAGCCGGGTGATTCGCGACACCCACGAGTACGGCGTCCTGCCATTCATCGACGTCATTGCCAAGTCGAGCAACGTCGGCGCGATCAAAGTGGGCATGAAGCTCGGGGCCGAACGTCTCGGCCGCTATATCACACGTTTTGGATTCGGCCAGACGCTGGCGACGGATTTCCGTGGCGAGAACGGCGGCATCGTGTGGAATTCCGACCGGCTCGATCCGAGCGCCCTGGCGTCGGTCTCGATGGGCTACCAGATCGGTGTGACGCCGCTCCAGATGGCGGCGGCTGTGAGCGTCGTCGCCAACGGCGGCGAGCTCGTCGAACCACACGTCGTGCGAGCCTTCATCAGGAACGGCCGTCGCGAGGAGGTGCCGCGGAAGGTCGTGCGGCGCGCCATCTCAGAAGAGACGGCGGCGACCATGACCGACATCATGGAAGCGGTCGTCGAGCGGGGAACCGCCAAGGCGTTCGCGCACATGGAGGGCTATACGGTCGCCGGCAAGACAGGCACCGCGTCGAAGCTCGTCAACCGGAGCTATTCGAAGTCCGACTACAACGCGTCGTTTGTCGGATTCGTGCCCTCGCGACAGCCGGCCCTCACCATCGTCGTCGTCATCGACTCGCCCCACGCGAACGGCTACTACGGCGCGACAGTGGCGGCGCCTGTCTTCAAGCGCATCGCGGAGGCGGCGCTGCGGCACCTTGGCGTCGGTCCGACACTGAACGCGCCTCCGCCGGTCATCGTCGCGCGCCATGATGCACACACCGGCGGGATGGCGCCACGTCCCGCCATCGCCCCCGTGACACCGCCGCGCGCGGCCGGGCTGCCGCCGGGCGAGATGCCGGATCTCCGCGGATTGAGCGCGCGCGATGCCCTTCGCACGCTGACGCGCATCGGCTTGACCGCGCGGATCGATGGTGACGGCTTCGTCACCGAGCAGTCGCCGGAGGCGGGGACGCGGCTCGTCCGGGGCGACGGATGCATCCTCCGGCTCGAGCGCCGTGCGGTCGTGCCGGCGGGCGGGGCCCAGCAATGACACTCCGCGATCTTCTTCGCGAGATCCCGGATCTTCCGCCGCTCGCGGATGTGGGTGGCGGGCCCGTTGGCGACACCAAGGTGACGGCCGTGGCGTACGACTCCCGGCAGGCAGGGCCGGGCTCCGTATTTGTCGCCCTCCGTGGTGTCAAGGCCGACGGCGCGTCGTTCGCGCGAGAGGCGCTCAGCCGTGGCGCCGTCGCTGTCCTGTCCGAGGCCGCGGCCCCGTCAGGCGTGACACGGCCATGGATCCAGGTTCCAGACGCGCGCCTCGCGCTCGCGGCCCTCGCGGCGGCGCTGCACGGCAATCCGAGCGAAGAGCTGACGCTCGTTGGCATCACCGGGACCAACGGCAAGACGACCACCTCGTACCTGCTCGCGTCGATTTTCGAAGCCGCCGGCGTGCGGTGCGGCCGCATCGGCACCGTCGGGTATCGCGTCGGCAACCGCGAGGTGGAAGCGTCCCGCACGACACCTGAGGCGCCCGAACTGCAGCGCATGCTGCGCGCGATGGTGGCCGAGGGCTGCGGGGCCTGCGTCATGGAGGTGTCGTCGCACGCGCTCGCGCTGCGCCGGGCGGATCGCTTGCGGTTCGCCGCCGTCATTTTCACGAATCTCACGCGCGATCATCTCGATTTCCATCGCGACATGGAGGAGTACTTCCAGGCCAAACGGCGGCTCGCGGAGCTGCTGCCCGAGGGCGGTGTCGCGGCAACGAACCTCGACGACCGGCGCGGTGCGGAATTCGCCGCCTCGGCGCGCCGTACCGTGACCTACGCGATCGACGCCCCGGCCGACGTGCGCCCGGGCCCGCTCGCGTTCTCACTCGCGGGCCTCTCGTTCGAAGTGCGGACGCCCCGCGGCACGCTGCGCCTTCGATCCGCCCTCGTCGGTCGGCCTAACGCCTACAACATCCTCGCCGCAGTCGCGGCCGCCACGGCGCTCGACGTACCGTCCGCCGCGATCGAGGACGGGATCCGGCGGTTGACCGACGTGCCCGGGCGCTTCCAGGTGGTTTCAGATCCCATGGACGACGTGCGCGTCGTCGTGGACTACGCGCACACGGACGACGCGCTCAAGAACCTGCTCGAAACGGCGAGGCCGCTGGCGGCGGGACGGCTCATCACGGTCTTTGGCTGCGGCGGCGATCGCGATCGGGCGAAACGCCCCCTCATGGGCGCCGTCGCGGCGCGCCTGAGCGATTTGGTGATCGTGACGTCGGACAACCCCCGCTCCGAGGATCCGGTCCAGATCATCGACGAAGTGAAGCGCGGCATCGTGATGCCGGCCGATCGCACGCCGCCCAACGGCCAGGGCGCGCCGAAATCCACGGCCCACCTCGCGATCAGCGATCGCAAGACGGCCATCGAGCGCGCGGTCGGTGACGCGCGGCCGGGGGATCTCGTGCTGGTAGCGGGAAAGGGCCACGAGAAATACCAAGTGATCGGCGATCGCACGCTGCCCTTCGATGATGTCGAGGTCGCGCGGGCGGCACTGGCGCGACGCCGCGCCGGCTCGAGGGCGTCGTAGGGGCGTGGATCGTGTGCCGCTGACGGCCGGGGACATCGCGGACGCCACCGGCGGCCGGCTGGTGCGCGGACACGCCGGAGAGGCGATCGAAGGCATTTCGATCGACTCCCGGACCGCCGGCGCCGGCGACTTTTTCGTGGCGATCCGCGGCGAGCGGTTCGACGGACACCGGTTCGTCGCCGACGCGCTGGCTCGCGGAGTGCGGGGCGCGATGGTCGAGACGGCAGCCGCGGAAGCGGCCGCGGCGGGTGTGGCAGCCGGCGATGGCGACACGGTGATCATCGCGGTGGGGGACACGACGCGCGGCCTGCAGGATATGGCGCGCACCGTCCGCCAGCGTTCCGGCACGAAGGTCGTCGCGATTACGGGCAGTGCGGGCAAGACGACGACGAAGGAAGTCGCCGCGGAGTTTCTCTCGGCGCGGTACAGGGTGTTTCGAAACAAGGGGAACTTCAATAACCACATCGGTCTGCCGCTCTCGCTTCTCGAGCTGCGGTCTCGACCTGAGGTGGCGGTGGTCGAACTGGGCATGAATCATCCAGGGGAAATCCGAACACTCGTCGGCATGGCGCAGCCGGAGGTTCGCGTGTGGACCAACGTCGGCGACGCGCACCTGGGATTTTTCGCCTCCGCCGACGCCATCGCGGATGCCAAGGGTGAGATTCTCGACCAGGCGCAGGCCGAGGACGTGCTGGTGGCCAACGCGGACGACCACCGTATCCTGGCGCGCGCGGGCGCGTTCGCGGGACGGATCGTGACGTTCGGCATCGATCACCCCGCGGATGTCCGCGCGGTTGCGGTCGAGGAGCGCGGCCTCGACGGCACCGCCGCCCACATCCATACACCTGTCGGCGACATCGCCCTTCAGACGTCGCTGCTCGGCCTCGGCAATCTCTCAAACGTACTTGCGGCGATTGCGGTGGCGCTGCAATTCGACGTCCCGCTCGACGACCTCGCGGCGAGGGCCGCCGCCCTGCGGCCCGCCCGCCGCCGCGGCGAGCTGTTGCGCCTTCCGGGCGGCCTCACGCTCATAGACGACTCGTATAACTCGAGTCCGGCGGCGCTGAAGCGTGCCCTGCTGACGGTGAACGCCGCGACGGGCAGTGCCCGGAAGATCGCGGTGCTCGGCGAGATGCTCGAGCTCGGCATCCACACGATTCGACTGCACGAGGAGTGTGGCGCCGCGGCTGCCGCCGCGGGGCTCGACCTGCTCATTGCTGTCGGGGCCCAGCCGGCGCGTGCGTTGGCTGACGCCGCCGTGCGGAGCGGGATGGCGCCGGCGCGTGTCGCCTGCGTCGGGACCAGCGCAGAGGCGGCGGACCTCGCGGCTGAGCGGACGCGGGCGGGCGATCTGGTCCTCGTCAAGGGCTCACGCGGCATCGGCACCGACGCCGTCGTCGAGCGGCTGAAGGCGGAGTTCGCCTGATGCTGTATTACCTGCATAACCTCTCGGCGTACGTGCCGGTGCTCAACGTGACGCGGTACATCACGTTCCGCACGGCGGCAGCCAGCCTGACCGCGCTGGGCATCGGCCTTTTCCTCGGCCCATGGATGATCCGCAAGCTGCGCGAGTTCCAGATCGGGCAGGTGATCCGCCAGGAGGGACCGAGCACGCACCGGACCAAGTCCGGGACGCCGACGATGGGCGGCATCCTCATCCTGACATCGGTGCTGGTGCCGACGCTGCTCTGGTCGGATCTCCGCAACCCGTTCATCTGGATCGCGGTGCTGGCCACAGCCGGGTTCGGCGCCGTCGGCTTCGCGGACGACTACCTCAAGGTCGTGCGCCGCGATCATCACGGCCTGCGGCCTCTCTACAAGATGTTCTGGCTCACCGTCATCGCCCTGGCGGCCGGCGCCGCCGTCATGTACATGGCGCGCCAGGAGCCGCCCCTCTACAGCACCCGGTTGATTTTCCCCTTCGTCAAGACGTGGATCCCGGATCTCGGTTGGGGGTACGTCGCGCTGGCCTGGCTGGTCGTGGTGGGCTCGAGCAACGCGGTCAACCTGACGGACGGCCTCGACGGCCTGGCCATCAGCGTCTTCGTCGTCGCCGCCGCGGCGTTCACCGCGCTGGCCTACGTGTCGACGCACGCGGTGTTTGCGAATTACCTGCAGCTCGTGCGGCCGACCGCGGCCGCGGCGGAGCTGACGATTTTCTGCGGCGCTCTCGTCGGCGCAAGCCTGGGCTTTCTCTGGTGGAACTGCTATCCGGCCGACATTTTCATGGGCGACGTCGGCTCGCTGGGGCTCGGCGGCGCGCTTGGCATCACGGCGCTCATCATCAAGCAGGAGTTCCTGCTGGTCTTCGTCGGGGGCGTCTTCGTGCTCGAGGCGCTCTCCGTCATCATCCAGGTCGGCTCGTTCAAGCTCACCGGCAAACGCGTCTTCAAGATGGCGCCGCTGCACCACCATTTCGAGCTGATCGGCTGGAGCGAGCCCAAGGTGATCACCCGCTTCGTCATCGTCGCGATCATCTTTGCGCTGTTCAGCCTCACGACCCTGAAACTGCGATGACGACCGAGCGCCCATTCTCCGTTCGATCCAAGCGCGTCACCGTCGTCGGGGCGGCGCGCAGCGGTATGGCGGCAGCCGAGCTGCTCGTGCGCCGCGGCGCGACCGTCACGCTGACCGATCTGCGCGATCACCTCGACGACGAGGATCGCCTGCGTGAGGCAGGCGTGGAGCTGGAGCTCGGCGGTCACCATGCGTCGACGTTCACCGGCGCCGACCTGATCGTGACGAGCCCGGGCGTGCCCTTCAGCCATCCGCTCATCGAGGCCGCGCGGCACGCCGGGGTGCCCGTGATCGGAGAACTGGAGCTCGCCTCCCGGTGGCTGCGCGGCAAGGTCGTGGCGATCACAGGCACGAAGGGCAAATCCACGACGACGACGCTGACGGGCCGGATGCTCGAAGCTGGCGGCCGCCGGGTGCTCGTGGGCGGGAACATCGGCCACGCGCTCAGCGCGCAGGTCGAGGACTCGACCGAGGACACGATTCACGTGATCGAGGCGAGCAGCTTCCAGCTCGAAGCGGCCGATACCTTCCGGCCGTGGATCGCGGTCCTGCTCAATTTCTCTCCCGACCACCTCGATCGGCACGCCACCGTTGACGAATACGCGGCCGCGAAGACGCGGATCTTCGCACGGCAGGCCGCCGACGACTGGGCGGTCCTCAACGCGGACGACCGCGCGACGATCGGGATGGCAGCCGGTGGCCGCGCACGGCAACTGCTTTTCTCGATGCGTGGCGACATTCCGGAAGGCATCGTGGTCGAAGGGGATGCCATCGTGCGGCGCAGCGGAGCGGACCGCGAAGCGCTCGTGCCGCTCTCGGCGATCCGGCTGCTCGGACCGCACCTGGTGGCCGACGTGCTCGCAGCGTCCGCGGTGGCCTGGCTGGCAGGCGTCGATGCCGCCGCGATGACGCGTGCGGTCGAGGGATTCTCCGGGCTCGAGCACGCGCTCGAACCGGCCGGTGCCGTGGGCGGTGTGCGATTTGTGAACGACTCGAAGGCCACGAACATCGAGGCGGCGCGGCGGGCGATCGAGAGCTTCGAGGAAGGGGTCGTCGTGATTCTCGGCGGCCGGTTCAAGGGGGGCGACTTCCGCGACCTGCTGGAGCCGCTCGAGGCGCGGCGGGCGACGGTCGTGGCGATCGGCGAGGCGCGGCCGCTCATCGCGGAGGCGATCGGCCGGCGGGTCGCGGTGCACGAGGCGGCCGATATGTCTTCGGCCGTCAGGACCGCGTTCGCCTCGGCATCGCCGGGGAGCACCGTCGTGCTCGCGCCGGCCTGCGCGAGTTTCGACATGTTCAGCGACTACGCGGAGCGCGGTCGCGTGTTCAAGCAGGAAGTGTCGCGGTTGCAGGAGGAATGGAACGTCACGCGTGAGCAGTGAGCAGTCATCAGTCCGGTCGGTGCGGTGAAGAACCGTCCGCTGGGAACGCAGGCTGCCCCGGTCTGCGAGGGTGGTGTCTTAGCCCCCGTCCGGCTGATGACTGCTGACTGCTTACGCTGACGATCCGGCGCGCCGGCTGGCGGCTTCCGTCATCGGTTCGCGGCCGGCGGGCGCCATGCTGTGCACCCGTCCGGTGCGGCATCGTGCCGCACTGTCAGGGTGGTTGTCGGTCCGACCCGGCCGGACCTTTAGGCGGGCGAAGTATGGCGCGAAAGCTCAAATCGGACAAGGTTCTCTTCACGGCCACCCTGCTGCTCGTGTGTACGAGCGTGGTGATGGTGTACAGCGCCTCGGCGGTCGTTACGATGGAGAACTACGGTGATCCGTACCTCTACCTGTTCAAGCAAGCCACGTGGGCCCTGCTCGGTCTGGCGCTCGTTCCGGTGATGATGCGGATCGATTACCGCAATTACCGGCAGCCGGTCGTGATCTGGGCGGGCCTGGTGATCGTGTCGGTGGCGCTCGCGGCCGTGCTCTTCGGGCACGCGCGGAACGGCGCGACCCGGTGGATCGGGTTCGGGCCGCTCGGCGTGCAGCCGTCGGAGCTGGCCAAGATCGTCGTCATCATCTTCATTGCGGCGCTCCTCGAACGGCGCATGGACCGGATCGACGAGCCGAGGCACGCGTTGCTGCCAATCGGCGTCGTGCTCGCGATTATTGTCGGTCTGATCCTCGCCGAGCCGGACCTCGGCACGTCGGTGTCGGTGCTCATGATTGCCGCGGTGATGGTCTTTGCGGCCGGCATCAACTATCGGTACGTGGCTGGCGTGGCGCTGGCCTCGCTGCCGGCCTTGTACTTGTTGCTGGCCTTTTCCGACTATCGCCGCCGTCGCGTGCTTGCGTTCCTGAACCCGTGGGACGACCCGCTGGGCGGCGGCTTCCAGATGATCCAGTCGATGATTGCCGTCGGCACCGGCGGGATCTTCGGCCGAGGCCTGATGGCCGGGGTGCAGAAGCTCTTCTACCTGCCGGAACCGCACAACGATTTCATCTACGCGGTCATCGCCGAAGAGATGGGACTGATCGGGGCCTCGGTCGTGGTGGCGTGTTTCTGTGTCATCACGTGGCGCGGCCTGCGCACGGCGCTGCGCGCGCCCGACCGGTTCGGGGCGTTTCTCGCGCTCGGCCTGACCACGATGGTGGCCTTCCAGGCGTTCTTCAACGTCAGCGTCGTCCTCGGCCTGCTGCCGACAAAGGGCATCCCGCTGCCATTCGTGAGTTATGGAGGGTCATCGCTGCTCATCAACCTGATCGGCATGGGGATCCTGCTGAACGTGTCGCAGCACGCCTCCTCGACACATGTCATCACGACCACACTCCCCACGCAGCAGGATGCATGAAGCCCATGCGCGTGGTGATCGCGGGTGGTGGCACCGGCGGCCACCTCTATCCCGGCATCGCCGTCGCGCGGGAATTGCTGCGCCGCCGGCCCGATGCGCGCATCACGTTTGCGGGGACCGCACGCGGCATCGAATCGCGCGTCGTGCCGAGGGAGGGATTCGAGCTGGACACGCTGCGCAGCGCCGGACTGAAAGCCACGTCGCTCGCCGCGCGGATCCGGGGACTGCTGCTCATCCCGCTGAGCGGCATGGATGCCTGGTCGATCGTGTCCAGCCGCTCGCCGGATCTCGTGATTGGCGTGGGTGGGTACAGCTCGGGCCCTGTGGTCCTGATCGCGGCGCTGCGACGCATCCCCACGCTGCTGCTCGAACAGAACGCCGTGCCGGGCCTGACCAATCGGCTGCTCGCGTACGCCGTCAGCGCGGCAGCGGTGACGTTCGAGTCCACGGCGGCGTATTTCGGAAGGAGGGCATTTGTCGCAGGCAACCCGGTACGTTCCGAATTTCTGTCGGAAGACTTCCCCCCCGGAGCGCGAGCCCCGGGGCCTTCAAGGGTCTTGATCTTTGGCGGCTCCCAGGGCTCGCACGCGATCAACGTGGCCATGGTGGAGGCGGCGGCGGAACTGGCCAGCCACCGTGGCGGGCTGGCAATCACGCATCAGACAGGAGAGCGCGATCTTGAACTGGTCCGCGACGGATACCGGCGTGCGGGGCTCGCGGCCCGCGTTGAGCCGTTCCTGTTCGCCATGGACCGGGAAATAAAAGCGGCCGATCTCGTCATCTGCCGGGCGGGCGCCACGACGATCGCGGAGCTGACGGCGGCGGGCCGTCCGGCGGTGCTCGTGCCGCTGCCAACCGCCGCTGACGATCACCAGCGCCGGAACGCCGACGTACTGGTCGCCGCGGGCGCCGCGGAGACCGTCGAGCAGAAGGACCTGAGCGGCCCGATGCTGGCCGCGCGCATCACGGCGCTCTTGCACGACCCCGCACGGCTCGCCGGGATGTCGGCCGCCGCCAGACGGATGGCGCGTCCGGACGCGGCCCTCGTCATCGCCGACAAGGCGATGGAGCTTGCAGAATCAGGCGGCAGGAAATGCTAGGCCGAACCAGAAGAATCCATTTCGTCGGCGTCGGCGGTATCGGCATGAGCGGAATTGCCGAACTGCTCGCCAACCTCGGCTACGAGGTGACCGGATCCGACGCGAAGCGGTCCGACGTCACGGATCGGCTCGAAACGCTGGGCGTGCGCGTGTCGTCCGGGCACGATGCGGCCCACGTGGGCGCCGCCGACGTCGTGGTTTGGTCGTCGGCCATCCGGTCGGACAACCCTGAGGTGGCCGAAGCACGTCGCCGGGGGGTTCCGGTCATCCCGCGCGCCGAGATGCTGGCGGAGTTGATGCGGCTGCGATATGGCATCGCGATCGCCGGTGCGCACGGGAAGACCACGACGACGTCCATGGTTGCGCTCGTGCTCGAGCGGGCGGGTCTCGATCCCACGGCGGTCATCGGCGGTCGGCTCAGTGCCTTCGGAAGCAACGCCCGGCTGGGCAGCGGTGAATACATGGTCGTCGAAGCTGACGAAAGCGACCGCTCCTTTCTCAAATTGTCGCCGTCAATCGCGGTCATCACGAACCTCGATTGCGAGCACATGGAGAGTTACGGGAGCTGGGAGAACATGCAGCAGGCGTTTGTCGACTTCGCGAACAAGGTGCCCTTCTACGGCGCGGTCGTCGCGTGCGCGGACGACGCCGCGGTGCGGGAACTGCTGCCGAGGCTGACGCGCCGGGTCATCACCTACGGCCTGAATGGCCATCGCGCCGAGATCGCCGGCCAGGACATGCGTCTGGTGGCGTTCGGGTCCGTGTGCGAGGTGGTCCAGCGGCAGCCAGACGGGAGGTCCACGTCGCTCGGAGCACTGCGACTGCGCGTCCCGGGCCGTCACAACCTGATGAACGCTCTTGGCGCCATCGCCGTGGGACTCGAAGCGGCCGTGCCGTTTGCGCGCATCGCCGCGGCGCTCGCGGAATTTCGTGGCGCCGAGCGGCGCTTCCAGCTGCTCGGCGATGCCCGTGGCGTCATGGTCGTGGACGACTACGGCCATCATCCGACGGAGATCAACGCCGTCATCGCGGCGGCACGTGCGGGCATCGATCGCCGGGTCGTCGTGGTGTTTCAGCCCCATCGCTACTCGCGGACGAGCCAGTTGCTGGCGGAGTTCGGCAGGGCTCTCGGCGCGGCCGATGAAGTCGTGCTCACCGACATTTACGCAGCGGGAGAGGCGCCGATCCCGGGGGTGACGATCGAGGCGGTCGCGGACTCGGTGCGAGCGGTGAGCGCCTGCCCCGTGCACATCGTGAAACACATCGGCGCCTTGCCGGGGGCCGTCTCGGCGCTCGTGCGCGACGGCGACCTCGTGGTCACGATGGGCGCCGGATCGATTGGGACGGTCGGCGACCGGATTCTCGACCAGCTGCGGGGAGGACGTTCGGCGGGACACGCGGACGTGTCCGCCGAGGCCGGAGGCGAAGGCGGATGAGCGTGAAGGCGCCTTTCGAGAAAAACTTCCGGCGCGCGCGCGTCAAGCCCGGGAAGCGCAAGGGTGCGCGAATCCGTCTGTCGTGGCGGGCGGCCCGCCTCGTGGTCTGCGCCGCGCTCGTCGTCTATTGCGCATACCGGGCGTTCGATTTGGTCGTGAGCGCGTCGGTCCTGCAGGTGCACCGGATCTCGGTGCATGGGAACGTCCGGCTGTCCGCGGGAGAAGTGCAGACCCTTGTGGATGGCCTCCGCGGCACGAGCATCCTCACGGCCGATCTGCCCGCGTATCGCGCGCGCCTGCTGCAATCGCCCTGGGTCGCGGACGTGGCGTTGCGGCGGGTCCTGCCGTCGAGCATCGAGATCTTCGTCTCGGAACGTCGTCCGATGGGGCTGTGCCGGATGGGCAGCCAGTTGTACCTCGTGGATCGGTCCGGCACGGTGATCGACGAGTTCGGCCCGCAGTACGCCGAGTTCGATCTGCCGATCATCGACGGCCTCGTGCGGGCGCCGTCCTCGGGCCAGCCCGCGATCGACGAGCGCCGCGCCGATCTGGCCGCGCGGATGATTGACGCGCTGGCGCCGCGCAAGGACCTCGCGGAGCGCGTCTCCCAGATCGACGTCAGCGACGTGCACGACGCGGTCGTGCTGCTCGAAGGTGACGCGGCACTGCTGCACCTGGGCGAGGACCGCTTTCTCGAACGCCTGCAGTCGTATGCGGACGTCGCCTCGGCGCTGCGCGACCGCGTGCCGGACATCGACTATGTGGATCTGAGGTTTGACGAGCGCGTGTACGTGAGGCCCGTAACGGCACGCAGGCAGCCCTGAAGGCCAGCGTTCCGGACACGGGAACGGCTTTCGCGCGGCACGAACTTTTTCGGACGTCGTGGTGTCCACCTCGGGTGGACGCCATCGCAGAACGGGGGGCCCTGGTGGCACGCAAGGAACGATACCTGGTCGGGCTGGACGTCGGCACGTCGAAAATCTCAGCCATTGTCGGAGAGATGACGGAGGGTGGCGGCCTCGACATCATCGGCATCGGTCTGGCCGACTCGCGGGGCATCAGGCGCGGAGTGGTCGTCAACCTGGAGGCCGCAGTCGAGTGCATCAAGAAAGCCATCGACGAGGCGGAACTGACGGCCGGCGTCGAGATCGACTCGGTGCATCTCGGGCTGTCCGGCGCGCACGTCAAGGCGTTCAACAGCCGCGGGGTGGTGGCTGTCTCGGGAAAGAACCGCGAGATCACACGGGAGGATGTCCGGCGCGCCATCGACGCCGCGAAAGCGGTCGCGCTGCCGAGCGGGCGCGAAATTCTCCACGTCCTGCCCCAGGACTTCGTCGTTGACGAGCAGGACGGCATCGGGGCCCCCGTTGGCATGACGGGGACGAGGCTCGAGGTCAACGTCCACGTCGTCACGGGCAGCGCGTCGTCCACGCAGAACATGGTCGCGTGCGTGAACCGGGCAGGGGTTGCCGTCATGGAAACCGTCCTCGAGCAGCTGGCGGCGAGCGAAGCCGTCCTGACGCAGGATGAAAAAGAGCTGGGCGTCGCGATCGTGGACATCGGCGGCGGGACGACGGACTTCGCGATCTTCGAGCGGGGCAGCCTGTGGCATACGGGTGTCGTGGCCGTCGGCGGCGATCATTTCACGAACGACATCGCGGTCGGCTTGCGAACACCGATTCCAGACGCCGAAAAGATCAAGCGGCGCTGCGGCTGCGCGCTGTCCGCCATGGTCGATGAAGACGAGACGATGGAGGTGGCGAGCGTCGGCGGGCGCAAGCCCCGCGTGATGTCACGCCGCATCCTTTCGGAAGTTCTCCAGCCGCGCGCCGAGGAAATCTTTCACCTCCTGTGGGACGAGATCCGGCGAGCGGGCTTCGAGAAGTCGCTCAATTCCGGCATCGTGCTGACCGGGGGCGGCGCAATGCTGGAAGGCATGGCCGAAATCGCGGAGCAGATTTTCGATCTGCCGATCCGGCGCGGCACGCCGGCCGGGGTGGGCGGCCTGGCGGATCACGTGAACAGCCCGGCTTACGCGACCGCCGTGGGACTGGTCATGTATGCGCATCGCAATCACGCCGGCGAACCGGCGCGTCCGGTCGGCGCCGGCACGTTCGGGCGCGTCGCCGGCCGGTTGAGAACACTGTTCAAGGAATTCTTCTGACGACGAGGCCCAAGGACCGCGAGCCACACACACGCGCGGGCCCCACGCAGCAGAACGCACGGATGACGCGACGAGCACAGACGGACACACACGCACGTCCCACAAACCGACACGGCACCTGCCCGTACCGTGGGCGGAACGAACTCAGGATCACGCGCCTGGAGGCGACACATGGCTGAAGGATCACACACGATAACCGGCGCAGACGCGTTGCGGCTCAAGCTTGACGAGACGGGACGCTCCGGCGCGCGAATCAAGGTGGTGGGCGTCGGGGGCGGCGGAAGCAATGCCGTCAACCGGATGGTCGCCGCCGGGCTCGACGGCGTCGAGTTCATCATCGCGAACACGGATCGCCAGGCCCTGCATCTCAATGGCGCGCCGAACAAGCTGCAGATCGGTGCGAAGCTGACCAAAGGACTCGGCGCAGGCGCCGATCCCAATGTGGGCCGTCAGGCCGCGCTCGAAGACACCGAGAAGCTGATCGAAGCCCTCGACGGCGCAGACATGGTGTTTGTCACGACGGGCCTGGGCGGCGGGACCGGCACCGGCGCGGCCCCGGTGATTGCGAGCCTGGCCAGCGAGCTTGGTGCGCTGACCATTGCGGTCGTGACCAAGCCGTTCAAGTTCGAAGGGAAGAAGCGGCAGATCCAGGCCGAGCGCGGACTCGAGGAACTGCGCGACTGCGTGGACACGGTCATCACGATACCCAACGAGCGTCTGCTGGCGACCATCGGCCGAACCACGGCGCTGACCGACGCGTTCGCGAGCGCGGACGACGTGCTGCGGCAGGCCATTCAGGGCATTTCGGACTTGATCCTGGTGCCTGGGCTCATCAACCTGGATTTCGCCGACGTCAAAACCATCATGTCCGGGATGGGACTCGCGATTATGGGGACCGGCCTGGCCGAAGGGGAAGGGCGCGCCATGGCAGCCGCTAACGCCGCCATTTCAAGTCCCTTGCTGGAGGACGCGTCGGTGAAGGGCGCGCGCGGCGTGATCATCAACGTGACCGGCGGCCCCGACTTGTCGCTCATCGAGGTGAGCGAAGCGTCCGCGGTCATCCAGGAGGCGGCGCACGAGGACGCCAACATCATCTTCGGCGCGGTCGTGGATCCCAAGATGGAAGGGCGGGTCAAGATCACGGTGATTGCGACCGGGTTCGATCGGCCATCCGCGGTCAAGGCGGCGGCGGCCTCGGCGGCCCTCACGCCGGTGGACCTGCAGTCCTACACGTCGTGGAAGCAGGAAACCGGCGAACGGATCGCGGCGTCCGGCGGCTCGCGGATGGCGTTCTCGCGCCGCGCCGTCCTCGAGCTGCCGCTCACGCTACGGAATCCGGGCGATACCGTAGAGCCGATCGCTCCCGGCGCCGAGTTCGAACCGGTATCCCCCCTCGACGTGCCCGCGTTCCTCAGGCGGCAGAGCGAGGGCTGACGACCGGCGATTCCTGCTGGCGGACTTGCCGAATTCGAACGGCGATGGCGAGACCGCCGGCCGCCGATGACGTCTGCCCGCCTCAGCCGGCTCTCGCCGGCGTGCATGGTAAACTAGGAATATCCACGGCACGCGGGATCGACGGCGCCTGAGCGTCATCCCGCGCACCGGCGCCGGGTTGTCGTCGCCACCGGGCGGCATCCGTCGCCGCCCCTCGTCAGTTCGGTCCGGCATTTTCAATGAAGAACTGGGAACATCGCGAACGTGCGCGCGACGTGCTCGCGCGTGAAGTCGGCTACGTGCGCAAAGCGCACGGCGGCCGACTCCGCGTCGCACTGGCGTTTCCAAACACGTATTACGTGGGAATGTCGAGTCTCGGCTTCCAGACCGTCTACCGTCTCTTCAACGACCTGGACGACGTGGTGTGCGAACGGGTGTTCCTGCCCGCCAGACAGGAATTGAAGGCGCAGCTCGAGGCCGGCACGCCACTGCTGACGCTCGAGTCGCAGACACCCGTCTCGGACTTCGACGTCCTCGCGTTTTCGGTGTCGTTCGAGTGGGATTACACCAATGTCGTCACGCTGCTGCGCCTTGCCGGCGTGCCGCCGCGCGCGGCGGACCGGAATTCGCGCCACCCGCTCGTCGTGATTGGCGGCGCCGTGACCTTCGTGAATCCGGAACCGCTCGCGCTCTTCGGCGACGTGATCGCCGCCGGCGAAGGGGAGTTGCTCGTGCCGACGCTCACGAGCACGATTCACGCCGCGGACGACCGCGACGATCTGCTTCGCCGGCTCGCGGCGGAACGCGGCTTCTACATCCCGTCCTTCTACGACGTTCACTACGGCGACACGGGGACGATCGCCGCGTTTGTGCCCAAGGCCGGCACCGGCGCGCCGCCGGTCGTGAAGAAGGCCGCGGTCAAGAGCATCGAGCGCCTGGACCCGCCGGCGACGTCGATCTTCACGCCAGACACCGAGTTCGGATCGCGGTTCCTGATTGAAGTCGTTCGAGGATGCGCGAACCTGTGCCGCTTCTGCTGGGCCGGCTATAACTACCTGCCGGTGCGCGCGTTCCCGGCGGATCGAATCCTGGAGCTTGCGGCTCGGGCCAAGCAGTACTCGAGCAAAGTCGGGCTGGTGTCGATCGCCCTGTGCGACCACCCCGAGATCGAGCGCATCCTGACGGGCCTGCTCGACCTGGGCTACTCGATCAGCCCCGCGTCGCTGCGGCTGGACGACCTGACCGAGCCGATCGTGAAGCTCCTGCGCAAGAGCGGCGAGCGTTCGATTACGATCGCACCAGAGACCGGTTCGGATCGGCTGCGACGCGTGATCAACAAGACCGTCACGAACGCCGAGATTCTCGCGGCGACGGATCTGATCTTCGCGAACGAGATCGACAACCTGAAGCTCTACTACATGATCGGGTTGCCGACGGAGACCGACGCGGATCTGGTGGCTATCAGCGACTTGACCGTGGAAATGCGGGACATCATGCTCAAGCACGGCCGCCCCCGCGGCCGCCTCGGCCGGATCGTCGGCAGCGTGAATCCGCTCATCCCCAAGCCCGGCACCGCCTACCAGTGGATGCCGATGGAGGATCCTGCAGTCACTGATGCCAAGGGGAAGCGGCTGCGGCAGATGTTGTCGGGACTCGACAACGTGTACTTCAACATCAAGTCGGAGCGCCATTCGTATTACCAGGCCCTGCTTTCGCTTGGCGACCGGCGTGTCGCCTCGACCATCGAAGCTGCCGAGCGCAACGGAGGCCAGTGGCGCGCCGCCGTCGCGGAAACCGGCCTCGACGCCGCGTTTTATATCTTCCGCGACCGATCCGGCGACGCGGTCCTGCCGTGGGACATCATCGACGGCGGCATGAAGTCGTCGTTCTTCCAGGCGGAGTTCGACAAGGGGCTCCGCGAGGAATGGACTCTCCCGCCCAAGCGCCAGAAGGAAAACGCGAAGTTTCTTCCGGTGTTGTAGCCGCAATACCGTCCGACGGACGCGCCGCGCTACGAGGCGACGGCCGCCTCCGCCTCGTACTCCGAGTAAGCCTGAAGGATGAGATCGCGGATGCGGTCCTGCGCCGTGGTGTCCACCACCGGCCGCAGGAGCGAAAAGCTGCGCCGTTCCCCGTTGACCGAGTACTGCCGCGCGGGGAATGTGACGTTGCGGCCGTTGCCGGTTTTCCGCTCCCACACGGCAAACCCGATCAGCTTGAGGCCTTCGAGCGGGCCCTGCACGAAATGCAGCTCCGCATCGGCGAGCTTTCCCGGTGGATTTCCTTTTTCATTCGGTACGATCTTGATCGTCATCGCATCTGCTCCTCTCCTGCTGGCGGGTTCGCTGCGGCAGAGGAGGGCAAGGCAGGTACCGTTCCCCACCAGCCGGATGCTGCGCGTGGATCGCGTTGCCGGCGCTGGAGTTGGCGGCGATGCGCCCTGTTGGGCCCGCGCCACGGAGAAAGCGACCGGGGCGAAGCGTCAACCGCGGTTGCGGTCAGTCGCCGATGAGCAGGACCTGCGCCATCGCGAGTGCTTCGGAATGCGTGATGGTCAGCAGTGACGATCGAACCTGCAGGCGGCTGGCGCGCAGGGCTGCGCCGCCATGCAACCGCAGTTGCGGCGGCCCGGACAGGCGGAACACTTCAATGTCCTTCCAGAGGACGCCGCGCGAATGTCCAGTGCCGAGCGCCTTCATCGCCGCCTCCTTCGCGGCGAACCGACCGGCGAGATGGGGGACCGGGTTTCGGCGGCGCGTACAATAGGCAATCTCCCCCTCGGTGAAGACGCGCCGCAGGAAACGGTCGCCGTAACGCTCGAAGGCCGCACCGATGCGGGGAATATCAGTCGCGTCGAATCCAAGCCCGAGGATGTTCATGACTCTGCCCCAGCCTAACGATGGTTTCGAGTGGACGCAAGCCCCGTGGGGCGCTGTGGTGCGGTGCCGTCCCCTCCGCGACGTCGCGGATCATTTCTTTACGACCCGGAATCTCAGCCTTCACCTGGATGACCCGGCGTGGGCGTCGGTGGCACACGAGTTGGGAGTTGAGACAGCGCGACTGCTGCTGGTTCGGCAGGTGCACCGGGCCGAGGTCGCCGTCGCCAGGGCCGGCCGCGAATCGACGTGGCTGCGCCCGGAGGCGGACGTTATCGTGAGCGACGATCCGGCGAGCGCGATCGGAGTTCGGGTCGCCGATTGCGCGCCGATCCTGCTGGCCGACTGCCGGCGTTGCGCCGTGGGCGCCGCGCATGCGGGATGGCGGGGCACCGTCCGGCGCGCGGCCACGGCGGCCGTGCGAGCAATGCAGAACACATTCGGGTCGGCGCCGGCCGATCTCGTCGCGGCAATCGGACCCTGCCTTGGCCGGTGCTGCGGCGAGGTCGGCCCGGAGGTCGTCCAGGCGTTTCGCGAGGCGGGGCATGGCGAGGATGCGCTGCGGCGGTGGTTCGAGACTGGGCCATCGGGACGCCCTCACCTCGACCTCGCGCGCGCCAATCGCGAGCAGCTGGAGGAGGCCGGAGTCGTCGCCGCCCAGATCTATGTGGCCGGCCTCTGCACGAAGTCGTACGCAGAGGTACTGCACTCGTACCGGACGGACAAGGAAAACGCGGGACGGATGGTCGCCGTGATACGTTCCCAGAAGCACCCCGAGCCCTGAGCTCTAAGCCCTCTTCAGTTGCCTT
>JANNHC010000204.1:0-8770 GCA_031404215.1 Acidobacteriota bacterium | reverse complement strand
TCACCGCCGAGCAGATCGCCGAGGGGTTCGAGATCCTCGATCGCGGCCTGGCTTTGGTCGACGAAGTGTTCGTTTCGGCCGGCTGGCCAGCCGTTCTATAAAGTGCACGTCGGGCGGTTCAACGATCGCGGCGAAGCCGAGAAGGTGTCGTTGCGCATCAAGAAGGAAGAACAGTTCCAGTCCTGGATTACGCGCTAGCAATCCTGTCGGGCGCGCTCCTCGCGCTCAGCTTCCCGAAGTTCGGTCATCCGGCGTGCGCCTGGCTGGCGCTCGCGCCGCTCGTCGTCGCGCTGGTGCGCGTGCCGTCAGCGCGCGGCCGGCACGCATTCTTTCTTGGCTTGCTGACCGGCGCCGTGTATTTCGCCGGAACTCTCTACTGGCTCATCGAGACGATGACCACGTTCGGAGGTTTGCCGGTGGCGCTCGCCGTTGTGGCCGCGGCGCTGCTCGTTGCGTATCTCGCACTGTTTCCCGCGACATTCGCGCTGATTCTCGCGCGCGTGCACCAGAAACTGGGTTCACGCGCGATCGTCCTGGCCCCGGCGATCTGGGTGACGACCGAGCTCGGCCGACAATACGTCTGGGACGGCTTCCCCTGGATGCTGCTCGGCTACAGCCAGGTCACGGTGCTGCCGGTTGCGCAGATCGCGTCGGTGACGGGGGTGTACGGCCTGTCGTTCCTGCTGGCGGCCGCGGCCACCGCGGCCGCCTTTGTGGTCCTCGATCGACGCCGCGTCCGCTGGGCGGTGGCCGGGTCGATTGCGGTGATCGTGGCAGGCGCGGGCCTCTGGGGCGCGGCCCGGCTGCGATCGTCGGCGCTCCTGACCCATGGCGAGCCGGTTCGCATGGCCGTCTTGCAGGGAAACGTGGCGCAGGATGAAAAATGGGATCCGGCCAACCGGGAGGCCATCACCGCCCGCTATATCGCGATGACGCGGCAGGCGATCGCTCAGGGCGCCCGATTCATCATGTGGCCCGAGTCCGCCACGCCGCTGCCTTTCGAACAGGACATCCTCGGGGGATCGGCGATTCGCCGGCTTGCGATCGAGTCAGGAGCGACCCTGCTCATCGGAAGCGATCAGGTCGAGCCAATCAGGACCGCCGCGCCCACGGACAAAACGCAGTCGCGCTATTACAACGCGGCATTTCTGGTCAAGCCCGATGGCAGCGTCGGCGCCGTCTACCGGAAGATGCATTTGGTGCCGTTCGGCGAGTACGTGCCGCTGCAATCTGTGCTCTTTTTCGCGGGGCCCATCATTGGCGCCGTGGCGGACTTCTCCGCATTTACGCCGGGGGAGTTCCCGGTCCTGCTGCCGGTGGGCGGCCACCTCGCGAGCACGGCCATCTGCTACGAGGTCATCTATCCGGATCTCATCCGTCGGTTCGTCCGCGACGGCAGCGAGCTGCTGACGACGATCACCAACGATGCCTGGTATGGACGATCATCGGCCGCCTATCAGCATTGGGACCAGGCGTCGATGCGCGCCATCGAGCAGGGACGGTACCTCGCGCGCGCGGCCAACACCGGCCTCAGCGGCTTCGTGGACCCGTACGGCCGCATCATGTCGAAGACCCCGCTCTTCGAACCGGCGGTCGTCGTCCAGGATGTCCGCTTCATCACCGATCGGACGATTTACAATCGCGTTGGCGATCTCGTGGCGTGGATGTCGCTGGCGCTGACCGTGGCGGCGCTTCTCGGGGCTGCGCGACTCAGATAGACTGTAGGTCCTTTTCCTTCGTCGCGACTCCGTGAGCTTACGAATTTATGGCCCTACAAATCGACGAACAGCTTCGCAGGTACCAGGATCTCGCGCGCCGCGCATCCGATCTGCGGAGCTATCTTTGACGCCGCCCACCCTGCCAAAGAAATCTCGGATATAGAACAGCGCGTCTCGGCCCCTGATTTCTGGAAAGACCAGGCGGTCGCCCAGAAACTCCTGCAACGGCGTCGCCGGGTCGAGGAGGATCTCGCCCTCAGCGAATCCCTGCGCACGCGCGCGGACGATCTCGCCGTGCTCGTCGAATGGCTTCAGGGCGGCGAGCCCGTGCTGGAGGATCTCGCGCGCGGCCTCGACGAACTGTCGACCGTCGTGGATACGGGCGAGACCAAGAAGATGCTCGGCGGCGAGCACGATCGAAAGAACGCGATCGTGACGATCCATCCTGGCGCCGGCGGGACCGAGTCGCAGGACTGGGCCGAGATGCTGCTGCGCATGTATCTCCGCTGGACCGAGCGCCGCAATTTCAAGCGTGACGTGATTGATTTGCAGCCCGGCGACGAGGCGGGCATCAAGAGCGCCACGATGACGATCGTCGGCGAGTACGCCTACGGCCTGATGCTCGCTGAGGCGGGTGTGCACCGGCTCGTGCGAATTTCGCCGTTCGATCAGGCGTCCCGGCGGCACACGTCCTTCGCCTCCGTGTTCGTCTGGCCCGAACTGCCGGAGGACGTCGAAGTCGAGATCGAGGACAAGGATCTCCGCATCGACACCTACCGGTCGAGCGGCGCGGGCGGACAGCACGTCAACGTGACCGATTCGGCCGTGCGCATCACGCATCTCCCGACGAACATCGTCGTGTCATCACAGAACGAACGATCGCAGCACCGCAACCGGGACTCGGCGATGAAGGTCCTGAAGTCGCGGCTCTACGATTTGAAGTTGAAGGAGCAGCAGGCCAAGCTGGATCAGCTCGGAGGGGAGAAGAAGGACATCGCCTTCGGCCACCAGATCCGAAGCTACGTCCTCCACCCGTATCAGCTGATCAAAGACCACCGCACGAAGGAAGAAGTAGGGGACGTGAACCGCGTGCTGGACGGAGACATCGACGGCTTCATCAAGAGCTACCTGATGAAGAAAGCGTCGGGTACGCTGGGGATGGCTGCGCCTGATGACGAGTAGGAAGCATTGCGGCCATCAACAATCAACCATGTCAAGATTCACCGAATTGACCGATTCACCGAATTGACCCCGGCTGCGTGCCGGCGATGAAGACCTCCGGAATGGCGCCGGGCGTTCCCTCAACCACGGGATTCCCAGAGCCCTTATCGACCGACACGAACACGATGTTGCCGGGCGAGGGAAACTCGGGCGGCTCTTTCCGATCCCCGATCCACGCCTTCATGATGTCCATCCAGATCGGCAGCGCCGCTTCCGCGCCCGTCTGATTGTGTCCGATGGGTTTCTTCTGATCGAGGCCGATCCAGACGCCGATCGTGATGTCGGGATCGAAACCGATGAACCACGCATCCGTGTAGTCGTCTGTGGTCCCGGTTTTTCCGCCGATCGGCCAGTTGAGCGCCGCGGCCTTCACCGCGGTTCCCCGGAGCACGACGCCTCGCAGAAGATTGGTCATCACGAAGGCCGTGTCGGCGCGGATCGCGTCCTTGGGTTCGGGCCGGTTCTCTTCAAGGACGTTCCCCTCGCGGTCCGATACCTTCAGGATCGGATACGGGCGCATGCGGACACCCTGATTCGGGAAGACCGAGTAGGCGCTCGTCATCTCCGTGAGCGTGGCCTCGGCGGCGCCCAGCGCCACCGCCAGATAGGGCGGCAGCGGCGATTGCAGGCCCAGCCTGCGGGCGTACTGAATCACGTGTGCCGGCCCCAACTGTTCCATCACGCGCACCGCGGGAATGTTGCGCGACTCCTCGATCGCCCGGCGCAGCGTGATGGCCCCCTCGAACTTCCGGTCGTAGTTCATCGGCGTGTAGACCGGTGAGCCGGCGGCGCCAGGGAAGCTCGACGGCGTGTCCATCACGATGGTCGTCGGGGTGTAGCCGCGATCGATGGCCGCCGTGTAGACGATGGGCTTGAACGCTGAACCGACCTGGCGGTATGCCTGCGTCGCCCGGTTGAATTTGCTGCGCTCGAAACTGTACCCGCCGATGAGCGCACGAATCTGGCCGGTGCGGTTGTCGATCGCGAGCACCGCGCCTTCAATCACCGGAGGCTGCTCGAGCGATCCCGTGGCCGTTCGTGCCCCATCGTCCACGGCGATCAGGCGCGTTTCGACCAGGTCTCCGGTCGACACGAGTTGCGTGGCCGCAGCCTTGCCGGTCCATGCAAAACCTTTGCGATCGATCGCGACGTGCAGAGGTCCCGCGCGCACCTGTATGGTGGCGCCGTCGGCGCTGGTCACCACGCCAGGCACGACGTCATTCGTCCCCATCGGGCGTTCCCATCGCGCGAGCCGGAACGCGTCGATCGCGTGACCTTCGGCGACGACGTTCCGGCGGGGTTTCCGGAATCCGCGGCGTTTGTCGATCCGGCGAAGCCCGTCCTCGAGCGCGCGATTGGCGGCGTCCTGGAGGCGCACGTCCAATCCCGTCTGTACGGCGAGACCGTGCTCGTAGAGGCGCTTGGCGCCGTAGCGGGCTTCCAGTTCCTTGCGCACTTCCTCGAGAAAATACGGGGCGACCGATGCCTGGGCTGACGGCTCACCGCCGAGGACAATCGGCTTCTTCTTCGTCTCGTCCGCGGCGGCCGGCGTGATGTAGCCGACCTCCGCCATCCGGCCAAGCGTGTAGTTCCGCCGGCGAAGCGCGGCCTCCATGTTCACGTAGGGGCTCTGGCGGACGTTGCCCTGGAGGATCCCCGCGATGAGCGCCGCCTCTTCGACGTTGACGTCCTTCGCGGACTTGCCAAAGTACAGCCGCGAGGCCGACTCGACACCGTAGACGCCGTGGCCGAAGTACATCTGGTTGCAGTAGAGCGTGAAGATCTCGTGCTTGGTGTAGCGCTTCTCAATCCGGATTGCGAGGAGCGCCTCCTTGATCTTGCGCTCCCACGTCTTCTCATCGGTGAGAAACAGCTTGCGCGCGAGCTGCTGCGTCAGCGTGCTGGCGCCGCCCGCCTTCCGCCGCTCGATGATGTCTTTGATGAGCGTGGCGACGATGCGCGGGATGCTGAGCCCGAAATGCTGCTCGAACTGGTCGTCCTCGGCCGCCATGATGGCCTGCCGCAGGTTCGCCGAGATGCCTTCGTACGGGATCACTTCGCGACGCTGGATGGCGAACTCTCCGATGATTTCGCCGCGAGCGCCGTACACGCGCGTGATCGTGCTCGGCGCATAGTCATCGAGCGCCGAGATCTGGGGCAGATCGCCCGCGAACGCGAAGATCACGCCGGTGGCGATTCCGAGAATCGCCGCGATCACGAAGAGCGCGATGAGGCCCGCGCGGCGCGCGAGCTTGACGACATAGGTGGCCATCTGGCTGTTGACTGCCCCGTTCGATCGATCTTAAACCCGGCGCGCCTTGAGTGCCTTGAGATATTCCGCGGGGGTCTCGACACGTATGCCGTGCCTCAGCGTCGCGAGAAAATGCCGCCGGTTGTCGGTGACGATGACGCTGGCCCCGGCCGCGCGGGCCACCTCGGCAATGTGTGTATCGTAGATCCGGCCGCCGGCCGTCCCGTCGTGTGCGGCCGCGCGCAGCAGCACGTTCCGCTCATGTGGCGGCAAATCGTGGACGGCCATCCGGGCAAAGACCTCGGCCTCGAGGAGAAGCACGGCGTCGGACGGCGCCAGCCGGAACTCGGACGGAAGTCTGGTGGCGACGGAGTAGAACTCCAAGCAGCAGTGCCACGCGGTCGCCGGAGACGGGATGTTTTTCTCGGCGACCGCGTGCAGGACCGACTGCGCGGGCGCGCTTTGCGGACCGAAATCAAGCAAACCCGCTAGAAGGACGCTCGTGTCCAGAAAGGTCGTGCCTATGGCCACCGGTTGCGCTCGTCCTCGATCAATGCCGCGACATCGATGCCCGGCCGCGCGTCGATGGTCACCGTGGGTCGCGCCACGGTTCGCCGGCCGACTTTCACCAGCCGGGGGCCGGGAGCCACCCGCTCGAGTCTGACGCCGAACTCGTCGAGCGTGATGTCGAGTTCGGCGCCGGGCGTCAGTCCCGCGCGTTCCCGGATCGCCAGCGGAATGACCACGCGTCCTACCTTATCGATGGTAGTTTTCATGGTATTAGAATACCATTTTAAGGGCTCATGGCTAGTGTCCGCCACCGCGCCTGGTGGCTGTTCCACTCGACGGCTGTCCACCCGAACGCGGGCGCGCCTGGCTCGGAGGCGGCCCACCGCGATTGTCAGGTGCGGGCGCAGTGCGTTCGACTCCGGGATTTGCCCGGTATTCCCGTGGCTCCGGCCGCGCGCTCGCGGGCGGCGGCGGCGACGGGCGCTCAGCCGCCGGCGCGCGCCGATCGTTGTTGCCTCGGGGCTGGTAATCCGGCGCCGACGGCCGGCTCCCTTCGGGAGGATTCGCACGCGGCGCGGCGCCGTACGGACGAGACTCCGGTGCCGATGGACGCACGGATTCGGGGGCGCGCGGAACCGCATTGCCGTACGGCCGGTATTCCGGCCGTGGAGTGACCCCTGACTCCGATCGATCCGGAGCACGCCGGCCGTCAGGCGTGCCACGCTCGCCCGGCGCGACGCGCTCGTCTGCGCGCGGGGTCACCGGAACCTGGCGACCGGATGCGGGCCCATAGGTGCGCTGCGATGGAACGGGCGCGCGGTACGACGAGTCTTCGCGCGGCACGGCCCGTCGGCCGGCGTTCGCGTCGCGATCGACAGTGAGCGACGGCGTAGCGGTTGCCGGGCTGCCCGGTGTGCGCCCGCGTTCGTCCGTGCCTCGTGATTGTGCGCGCGCGTCTGTACTCCGCCCCGGATCTCCTGGGTCGCGGGCAACGCCGGCATCCTGATCAGCGGGGATTCGGCGGCCGGCGTCAGGTGCGCGCCCGGCGCGATCCGGCGTTCGCTCCATGACCGAGCCGCGGGGCTGCCCCACAATCACCCGCTGGGCGCCCGTGCCCACACGGGAAGCGCCTGGCTCGAGATTCGTATAGACCGGCGCACTCGATCCGCGCGGACGCGCGGTGCCCGCGACACGAATTGGCGAAGACGAGCGCGGCACCGCATAACCGGCGGAATCAGGGGAGGAGTGGCGGGGCACGAACGATCCGCGTGTCCGCGCGTCAAACGTGTGACCTGCTGCGTAGCGGACGTTCACGTAGTCCACGCCGAAGTGACGCCGCGGCACCGCCGTCCAGGCGCGCCACGGGTCGTAGCCTCGGCCGTATGCATGGACGTTGAAGATCTGGAGCACCGGCCGGTTGTTCCACCCGAGCGGGCACCAGCTCACATAACCGGGGGCATACGCCCACGAGACCCACGCCGGCGCCCAGCTGCGGCCCGGAATCCAGAACCATGAGCCAGCCGAGATGCCCCATCGGCCGTAATGGTGCGTCGGCCACGCCCACGGATCGACCCCGACCCACGTCCACCCATACGGCCGCATCGTGACCCAGCGGCCACGGTAATACGGACGCCAATCGGCGGTGACTCGCGGGTACCACACGTTCCCGTAGGCGGCGTCGTATCGCCATGCGCCGTCGCGCTCGAACGACGACGCATATGTCCGGACCTCGTGGGGCAGGTATTGCGCCGAGACGCCGAGCCGCTGATCCCGCCGCGCCTCCGACCAGCGATCGAAGGTGTCCCACGACGCTGAATTGAAGACGTAGGCGTGCGACGGCGCGGCACTGCTGCGGGCATACGCCCGTTCCCCCGCGCGCAACGCCGTCCGGCCATCGTCGTTCACCAGTTCCGCGGCGCCCCGAATTACAGCCAGCTCGATTTCTCCCTCGCGCGTGCTGTGCAGCACCGCGAGCCGGTATTCACCAGGCTGGCTGATGAGCGCGGACGCGGACGAGGCGTCGATGCGGTACGAGACGCGACGTTCGGGACCCGGAATCGAGAGCCTGATCCGGCCATCGAGGAGTCGAACCAGTTCGTCGGATTGAAAGTCCACCGTCGTGTTGGCGTCGAGGTGCAACGTGCTGCCGTCCGCAAACAGAATCTCGACGCGCCCGCCCTGCGTCCGGAGGCGGTCACCGGCAAGCAGCGGCATGCTGGCCGGGGCCGCATCGGGTTCCCCGTCGCGCTCGAGGACGGCGGACCCTTCCACGAAGGAGACGTGCGCCGGTGGATCGGCGGCGATGTCCTGGGCCTGCGCAATCGCGGGCAGCGGGCTGCCAATCCAAAGCGCGGCGACAGCATACGCAAGCGTTCGCAGGGAACGGCTGAAAGGCAAGCTAGACATGCTTGACATGCTTGACATGGGGCGGGCCATATAGACTCGACGGGGAGCGGCAAATCCCCTGAGCAGCGGTCGCTATCCGCTGGGGCAGGCTGGCAACTGTCATTTTACTACCAACTTGCGGGAAGTCCAGCGAATCAGTTTGACTCTTTAGCGCTCACATTTTATACTATGAGCGTTATAAAGATTTGCCGGTTTCAGGCGGCAGGACGCGAGGATAAAAGGGTTATGAGCAAAATTATTGGTATCGACTTGGGAACCACCAATTCGGTTGTGGCGGTGATGGAAGGCGGCGAGCCGGTGGTGATCACCAATCCGGAGGGCAGCCGCATCACTCCCTCGGTCGTGGGGTTCACCAAGTCAAGCGAGCGCCTTGTCGGGCAAGTGGCGAAGCGCCAGGCGGTGACGAATCCCGAAAACACTGTCTTCTCGATCAAGCGCTTCATGGGGCGCAAGCACGACGAGGTCAACGAGGAGATGAAGATGGTGCCCTACACCATCGTCCGGGCCTCGAATGGCGACGTGCGGGTGAAGGCCTCGGGGAAGGAATTCTCGCCCCCCGAGATCTCCGCGATGATCCTCCAGAAGTTGAAGCAGGCCGCGGAGGAGTACCTCGGGCAGACGGTCACGAAGGCCGTCATCACGGTTCCGGCCTACTTCAATGATG
>JANNHC010000203.1:0-9642 GCA_031404215.1 Acidobacteriota bacterium | reverse complement strand
CGGCAGTTGCCCCAGGCGAAGAGGCACACGTCGCGCAGCGGATGCTCGACGCAGCCTAGAGGTTCGAAACTCGTCGCGCCTTTACACCATCGTCGCAATGCTATCCTGAATACACATTATTAGTGTGTATGCTATGAAGTCAGGTTCAACCATGAACAAACGTCTCAATATCACGCTACCCGAGCGCACCGTAGCCTTGCTGGATCGGGTGGCCGGCAAGGGCCAGCGAAGCCGGCTCATCGACCAGGCAGTTCATCGGTATGTCGAGGAGACTGGCCGAGCCAACCTGCGCAAACAGTTGCGCGAAGGCGCTCGCGTGCGAGCCGAGCGTGATTTGCAGTTGGCCGGGGAGTGGTTTGCGCTCGAAGAGGAAGTGCAGCCTCACGCACGCCGATGACGACTCCGAAGCGCGGAGAGATCTATCTCGTCAACTTCGACCCCACGCTTGGCGCTGAGATTCGTTACACCCGCCCAGCGTTGGTTCTCCAGAACGACATCGCGAATCGTCACAGTCCCGTTACGATCGTCGCTGCCATCTCATCACAGTTCGGTGACCAGCTCTACCCGACGGAAGTGCTCGTCGCGCAACCCGAGGGAGGTCTCAGCGTCGATTCGGTCGTCCTCCTCAATCAGATCCGCTCGATTGATCGGCGGCGACTCACGAAGCGTCTCGGCGCCGTTCGGCCAACAACGATGGCCAAGGTCGACCGGGCGATGGAAATCAGCCTGGGTCTTCTGAAACTCTGACACCTGCCCGAAGCGAGATTTGAGAGTGTCGAAGACGCGCTGCGGCACGAGGGGCCTGCACCGCAAGGCTGCGTGAACCGAGGGTTCCTTGTCACAGTACGCTCCGTTCGCTATCTTCCCCTTCCCAATACCTCGTTAGAGCCCATGCGCATCGCCCGCCGCAGATTCAATCAGCCGCTCCCGACGTAGGGGCGCCATGCCGCACCTCGGCTCGCCCAGTCAGCAGCACGTTCCGGGCAACAGGAACGATGCCGTTGCGCTACGATGGGCAGCGGACTTCTGTGCGCTGAGGACCCCCAAATGAGATTCCCAACCGTTGTGTTGCTCAGCCTCGCTCTCTCGCAGCAGCCCGCACCGCAACCAGCCGCGCAGACGACTGTCAGCTCTGAGTGGACAACCGCACAGGACCACGAGAATATGCTCGACCAGCTCGGGATCAAAGCGCTGCGGCCGGGGCCGAGCGGCAACGAGCAAGCGCCGAATCACGCCAATTACGATGAGGCGCTGGCGAATCCCTTTCCGAATCTCCCCGATGCGCTGACGTTGAAGAGCGGCCTCAAGGTGACCAGCGCCGAGGCGTGGCGCAGGCAGCGGCGGCCGGAGATTGTCGAGGACTTCGAGCGGGAGATCGTCGGTCGTATCCCCAGCGTCGTACCGACGGTGACATGGACAGTCGCCGACACCGTCAGGGCCGAGGTAGCTGGACGCGCCGTCGTTGGCAAGCGCGTCATCGGTCACGTGGACAATTCCGGCTTTCCGGCGATCGCGGTGGACATTTCCTTGATCGTGGTCACGCCGGCTGGCGCCAACGGACCGGTGCCCCTGGTGATCATGTTTCGCGGCGGCGGTCTCCCGGGTGAACCTCCGCCTCCAGGTCGCGGCGGGTTCGTGCCACCGCCTCCTGCGCTCGGCGCCGACCCGCCCGCCACGGAGCAGCTCATTGCGGCCGGCTGGGGCTATGCCTTCCTCAATCCCTCGTCGGTGCAGGCCGACAATGGCGCCGGCCTCAGGAAGGGCATCATCGGGCTGGTGAACAAGGGGCAACCACGGAAGCCTGACGACTGGGGCGCACTCCGCGCCTGGGCGTGGGGCGCCAGTCGCGCCCTCGATTACCTCGAAAGCGACAAGACCGTTGACGCTCGCCGGGTCGGCATCGAGGGCGTCTCACGGTTCGGCAAGGCGGCCCTCGTGACAATGGCATTCGATCCCCGCTTCGCAGTCGTATTGGTCGGCTCCTCCGGAGAAGGAGGCGCCAAGCTGCACCGTCGCAACTTCGGCGAGGCGGTCGAGAACCTGACCGGTCGCGGCGAGTATCACTGGATGGCGGGGAACTTCCTCAAGTACGGCGCCGCGGAGGCGACCTTTGGCACAAGGAACGCCGGCGATCTTCCAGTCGATGCGCACGAGCTGATTGCTTTATGCGCTCCCCGTCCCACGTTTATCAGCTATGGCATCCCGGAAAAAGGTGACGCCAGATGGCTCGACCAGCAGGGCAGCTTCATGGCGGTCGTGGCAGCCGGCCCGGTGTTCCGTCTTCTCGGTGCGAAGGATCTCGGCGTCTCGGAGGACTATCGCGCCGCTAAGATGCCGCCTGTGAATACGGGCCTGCTCGAGGGGGAACTCGCCTGGCGCCAGCACGACGGCGGCCACACGGACGCCCCGAACTGGAAGTACTTCATTCCGTGGGCCGACAGATTTCTGAAGCGCTCGTCGACCGGGTCCGGGTCGAAGTAGTTCACCGCCCACCGACGCAATACTCAATCATGAGCGGTTCTACGCTGCCCGTCGCGCTGGTTCTGTCGGCCGGCGTCGCATTCGCACCGTTAGTCATGGGCCAGGGGGCGACGACGCAGCCGGGGCAGAAAGTCGCGCGCGTACAGGGGACGGCAGCCGACGCCGGGCGTGACATCGGACCCGCCGATCGGCCGGCTCCTCGAACCGACCAGAACTCGATGACCGCACATGCGCAACTGCTTCAGAAGGCGAAGCAGGGCCGGATCGACATCTACTTCGAAGGGGATTCGATCGTGCGCCGGTGGGGGGCGCTCGACTACCCCGACCTGCTGGCAAACTGGAAAGCGAACTTCCTTGGATGGAATGCGGCGGACTTCGGCTGGGGCGCCGACCGCACGCAAAACATCCTGTGGCGGCTCGAGAACGGCGAGCTGGACGGCGTCAATCCGAAGATCATCGTCTTGCTCGCCGGCACGAACAACGTCGGAGCGCAGCCCGGCACCGAACACACAATCGCGGAGATTGCCCGCGGCGTGAAAGCCATCGTCGAGGTTTGTCAGCGGAAGGCGCCGGGTGCGGTCATCGTCTTGACGGCCATCTTCCCACGGAACGACAACATCGCGGTGATGCCCACGATCGACCGCATCAACGAAAGGCTGGCGACGTTTGCCGACGGCAAGCGCGTCCGCTTCCTCAACATCAACGATCGGCTGGCGCATCCGGACGGCACGCTGGTCGACGGCGTCATGGACGCGCGTGACAAGCTCCATCCCACACTCAAGGGCTACCAGATCTGGGCGGAGGCGTTGAAGCCCGTCTTCCGTGAGCTCCTCGGGCCCCCGGGCGCAACAGACCTGGCGCCGCCTGCGACAGGAAACCCGGGCGCGGCGCGAGAACCGCGCTGATCGGCATCACCCATCAGTTCCCCCGCAGGAACGCGATGATGTCGGCCACCTCCTGCGCGGTGAGACCCTGCTGCGCGGCGCTCATCATCTCGTCACCGAGGGGCTACGCCCCTCGGACTCCCCGACACGGTCGCTCGCGGGGACCCCTAAAATCCCCGCTCCGCTCCCGTGGCTCACTCGCGGCGCTCGTTCGCTGCTGCCTTGCCGTGAAGCCTGTCTCGCCGAAGCACGCGACGCGTGCGAAGGCGGATCAGTTGCCGCGCAGGAACGCGATGATGTCGGCCACCTCCTGCGCGGTGAGACCCTGCTGCGCGGCGCTCATCATCAGCGACTCCGACATCCGCCGGCGCGTGGCCACGCGGTCAGCGGGGATAATCTGTGTGATGCCGCCCATGCTGCGCATCATCAGGGGATCGCCCTGCTTGTTCAACAGGCCCTGAATGGTCAGCCCGTCCTTCGTTTTGAGCTCCGTGCCGTCGTAGCCCTGCGCCAGGTCGGCGCTTGGGCGGACCAGAGCCGTGGCAATCACCTCGGCGGACTTGCCGCGCCCCCAGCCATCGAGGGCCGGTCCAAGCTCGGCCCCGGTGCCGTCGATGGCGTGACACATCAGGCAGCGGGTGGCCGTGTTCTTCCCGCGGGCCGCGTCCCCGGTAAGACCGACGATCTCGGCGATCGAGAGCTCCGGAAGATCGGCCGCCGGCTTCGGCACGACCACCTCGCGCAGCGTGACTGTCTCGGGGTCGTAAATCCCGGCCGTCTTGAGCGCCGGCAACAGTCCATGGTCCGCCCAGTCACTCGAGAGACGGTTCAACAGCCACCACGTTGCCGGCTCACGCAACGTACTATCCGGCGCCGCGAGACTGAGCATGGCCTTCGACGCGGAGGGGTCGTTGACAAAGGCCAGCGTATCCATCGCCAGGCGGCGCTCGGCGGGGGACAGCTTCGTGGAACGCGCCCGGGCGGACAGGTCAGGCACCGCCGCCGGCACGTGCAGACGCCACGCAATTCGCGCGAATGCGGCGGACCACGCGGCAGGATCGTCCTTGACGCCGAGCTCGCGCCGCACCCGCTCATAAAGCGCCGGCTCCTTGCCAGTGGCGCCGGTGCCCAGCGCTTCCAGATAGCTGCGATCCTGCCCATCGTAGCCGCGCGCGATGCTCACGAGAATGTCCAGCGCCGCGGCGGCCGGCTGATCGCGCATCGACAGCGCCACCTCGCGACGGACTCCCGCATCCGCGTCGCGGGCGAGACGCGACGCCACCGGCAGCACGTCGAGACCCGCGCGACGCATGGCCCGGTAGGCCGCGATGCGCAGCGCCGGATCGCCATGGGACTCGGGCGCCCCTGCTCGCTGACGGCCCTCAGCGCCAAGCTGGTACAGGAGGTGAATCGCACGGCCGCGCATATAAGGGCTCGGATCGTTGAGCAACGCCGCGACGGCGTTCACGGCAGATGCGCCACGCGCCTTCAGCCCCTCGAACCCGATCGCGCGGACGTTGACCGCGGGTGACCGGAGCGCCGTGATCAGACCGTCGATGGTCGCGGCGTCGAACGCCGGGACTTTCGAAACGAAACCCTTCGGGGCGATCCGGTAAATCGCGCCGGACAGAGTCTGGTCCAGATCCTGGTGCCCGCCGACCCGCGCGTCGATCCAGTCGCTGACATACAGTGCGCCGTCGGGACCGACGGCGATGTCTGACGGCCGGAAGAGTGTCGCGATCGCGTTGGTGACGCCGACGCTGCCCATCACAAAATCGGACCCGGCGTACTGCTGCTTCGGGTTCGAGGTGAAGAAGACTTTTCGTTCAAGCGCGAAACCCGCGCCCTGGCGCGCCGGCTGGTAGGCAAACACCTCGTTCCGCCCTGCATCGGCCGCCAGGAACGTTCCTGCCCACGACGGTCCGAGGGCGCCGTTCTCGTAGAAGACGTTGCCGGTTGGCGATCCACCGCCATACACGTCACCGGCCGGCGCCATCCCCGGATCCTCCTGACGCCACTCCGACACCGGAACCGACTGACCCGGCCGGCGGTCGGCCTGCCAGGTCCGCTGGCCGTCGTTCGACGAGAAGCCGAAGTTGGCATACTCCATCACCCAGCTCACGCGGCATGCCGGCGGGTCGTCGTTGTCGTTCTGAAAGACGTCGCCCAGCGAGGTCACGGATTGCTCGTAGCTGTTGCGGTAGTTGGAGCCGATGATCTCCGCGTTCGTGCCGTCGGGATTCATCCGCACGGTGAATCCGCCCACGTACACATGCCCGTCATCGCTGGGCTTTCCGGCATACACCGCGGGATCGTGCGGGAACTTGAATGGGCCGACCGGGCCGGGACGGTAGGAGCCAAAGATGCGGAACGTCTTCCCCGACCGGTCCGTGAACATCGCCCCGGTGTTGCCGGCGTTGAACACCCACTTGCCATCGGGACCCACGGTCACCGAGTGAAGCGAGTGGTCATGGTTGACCCCCTGGAAGCCGGTCAGCAGCACCTCGCGCTTATCCACCGCGGGATCGAAGCGCAAATTCCGATCGACATCGGTATAGACGATGAGGTCGGGGGGCTGCGCGACCACGACCTTGTTGTCGATCACAGAGACACCGAGCGGCGCGATGAGGGCAGGTTCCTGCACGAACGTATGCGTACTGTCAGCCTTGCCATCACCGTCGGTGTCCTGGACCACGACGATGCGATCGCCTTCAGGCTGCCGGGCATGATGGGAGCGGTAGCGAACTCCTTCCGCCACCCAGATGCGCCCGTCCCGGTCGATATCGATATTGGTCGGGTTGTGCAGCAGCGGCGAGGCGGCCCACAGCGTGACCTCGAACCCGTCCGGCACCTGAAAAATGTCGAGCGGAATCCGTGTGGGCTGAGGGGCGGGAGTCTGACCGGCCTGCATGGAGGCCGGCCCGAACGCCTGCTGCGGCACACCAGCCAACAGCATCAGCACGAGCACTACGATCAGCGGCGAGAAGGCAAGTCGACGCATAAATCTCCCATCCATGATCAGTCTCTGCTCGGCCGCCGGCCGGCCTTCGGCTGCGGCCGCAGCTCTCGCGGGACACGTTCCCGATGTCCAACTTTATACGGATACGATACGGCAAAGCGAGCCATCCCGCGTCAGTGTTCGTGGCCCGTCCGCAGCCAGGGTGGCGGACTCTCAGCGTCCGCGCTGACTCACCTCCCGAGCGAGGGAGTCACTTCCTGCGCTCGCCGACCACCCACAGGTGGGCGTCAGTTTTGACGAACAGCTGCCCCTGCGACACCGCGATCGAGGCGAGGCAGTAGGGCGCGCAAGGATCGTTGAAGGTGTTGGACGCCAGGATCTCGAACTTCGGCCCGGCACGGAAGACTGTCGTGACACCCGTCGTCTCCCCCGTGACATAAATCTTCCCGTCGGCCAGCACCGGGGAAGAACTGTAGAAGTCGTTCGGGATGCGGCTTGGCCCGTACACCAGCGTTCCGGTCTTGAGCTCGAGGCAGTAGACCACGCCCTGCTCGCTGACCAGATAGAGGTACTGCCCATCGCTCACCGGCGACGGGACGTCCGGGCCGCGATGGAACGTCCACGCCACGTGCGTGCTGGCGATATCGCCGCTCCCGCCGGGCCGGAGGGCGACGAGCGGATTGACTCGCGTCGGCGCAATGATCAGCCCGCCGGCAACGATGGGGGACGAGATGATCCGATAGCTGCGACTCTTGCTCGGGTTGAGCACATCCGCCCGCCAGAGCTCCTTGCCGCTGGCGGGATCGTGGCCCGTCACGAGATCGCCGCCAGTGACGACAATCTCAGTCTTGCCGTCGTACTGCAGAAGCGCCGGCGTCGAGTACGAGTCAGGCGATTCGTGAAGCGCGTTCGTCGGACGCTCGGTACGCCAGACGGTCTTGCCCGTCATCTTGTCGATCTTCAGCACGTACGACGGGTCATCGGTGTGGAAGCCGTGCAACACCTGCAGATACAAGGCGTCGCCGTGGAGCAGCGGCGAGGACGCGTACCCGTACTGGATGCCGAACGCGCCGTAGTCCTTCGGCAGATCGCGCGTCCACAGCTCCTTCCCCGCGAAGTCGAACGCCTTCATGACGCCGGTGCCCGTTATGGCCCAGACGTGCCTGCCGTCCGTGACCGGTGACGGCGACGACATGTTCTGCTTCCGGCCGATCCGGTTTTCTCCCGCCAGCGGACGCTTCCAGGCAGCAGCCCGCGTGTTGCGGTCGACCGCCCACAGCTCGATCTGACCCGTGCCGCGCTCAGTGGCCACATTCAGGAACACGGTGTCATTCCAGATGATGGGTGTTGAGCCGCTGAAGGCCGGCAACGGCAGCTTCCATGCGACGTTCTCGGTCGCGCTCCATGTGGTCGGAAGGCTCTTTTCTGTGCTGACGCCGTCCATGGACGGGCCGCGCCAGTGCGGCCAGCTGTCCGCAACGAGCGACGCGCCGACAATGGAGAGAAAGACGAGGGTGATGACGGATCTGCGCATACGCCAGTGTAAGCCGACTCGCGGTCGGTCCGAAGCTCGTTTTTCAGATCGCGTAGAGGCGGATCGCCTGCTCGCGCGTCAGATTCCGCTCAAGCCAAGTCATGATTTCTCCTTCGCCTGAACTTGCCGTATCAGTGGTTCGAGGGCGAACTTTTCGTTTGCGCGAACTGCTTGTACAGCTCCGCGATCCCTTCTCGCCCCCTACCAGGATGGACGATCACCCGGTAGCGGAACCGGACGTGCTTCCCCGGCTCGATTGTCAGGCTGCCGTTCTGTGTCTTGTCGTTGAGAAAATCGCTCACGCCGAACGGGTTGATCGAGTGCAGCCCGTACCCGCGGGAGTGCCAATAGGTTGGATGTCTCGGATTGCCCGGATGATCCATCATCACGACGCCCACCTGTTCTCCTTCGAGCTCGCCCGAGTAGTCCACCCACTCCGACCGCTTGCCCCAGACGTTCACCTCCCGCTCGGCGCCCTGGGCATTCACGAGTTTCCCCGTTCTTGAAGGCGCGCCCGGCTTCTCCCGGGCAGGCGGTTCCTCGAGCGCCGTCGCCATACGCATGGCGAACGTACCCTCCTTGGTGTCACGGAACACGACCTTGTCGATCGCCGCGAAGTCGAAGTCGAAATCGATGATGCGGAGCATGGGATGCGCGTGGAAGGTCATCTTGCGGGTTTCCGTCAACAGCGGCTTGCCGTCCGGCGTCAGCCAATTGAAGACGACGTCCACCGAGCCCGATTCCATGCCGCTCTTCACCGACGCAACTTCTTTCAGGACGATTCGACCCATGGTTGCGCTGGCGGCCGAGGAAGGTGTGGGGACGTTCTGGATCGCCCAGTAGTTGTACCCGTTCACATCGCCATGCCCGTAGAAGAGGCCCGTATGGTGCGGATGATCCGTCGTCTCCCCGGGCAGCTGGCCGGCAGGAACCGAGCGGTTGACAATCTTGCCGGAGGCGGAACGCAATGGATGAAGATAGGGCCGGTTGAGATCCTTTCCGCTGATGTAGAACACGGTGAACGGCTTGCCATCGATTTCGACGGCGATCTGATCCGGTCCCTGTGTGAGGGTGACCTGTGCCCGGGTCGGCAGCGCAGAGCACAGCGAGAGAACGGCGAGGAGCGCCAGCTGCTTCACCGCACGTGATCCGGCAACATTCATCGTAAACATCCTGTAACCTCCCACTCGAAAAGCCGAACAGACGCCAGAAGTGGTTTCAAATCTCCTGCGCGCGGCGCCCCTGCCAGTAACGCCTTTTTCGCTAAGGCCCGTATCGCCGCCGCGAGGCTACTCGGCTCTCAGGGCCACCATGGGCTCCACGTTGGCGGCGCGCCGGGCGGGAATCACACTCGCAACGAGCGCCGCGACTGCCAGCGAGACTGTCGCCGCAGCGAACGCGCGCGGGTCGGTCGGCTCGAGCCGGAACAGGAATGCCTGTGAGGCCGCGCTCAGGAACCAGGCGGCGACTCCACCGATGACGAGTCCCGAGGCCACCAGCCCACAGGCGTTGCGCAACACCATCCCGACCACCTTCGATGATCTGAGGATCCGCCCCGAAGCGGCGACGCCACAACCCATCGCTGAGGACCGCCACGAGGTCCCGCCCGGCGACCTCGTTCTCCGCGGTGAATGCGCGGCCGATGGCCGGCCGGACGCGCAGCACGCTGAAAACATCAGCAGTGACGCGCTGCGGCACCAACGACTCGGGCTCGACGCCCGGTTCGCGCAGGGTGAGCCAGCCGCTCGCGATCGCGCCGACCGATTCGAATACGTGCTGCCCGG
>JANNHC010000202.1:0-5733 GCA_031404215.1 Acidobacteriota bacterium | reverse complement strand
CCCTACTGAGCCGCTCGTGCCAGCCGTCGTGCGGTGAAGCTGGCGCTCGTGCGATCGAGTACAACGGCGACGATCGTGGCAGAGCCAATAATGATCCACTCGTAATTCTGGTCGAAGTGGAGCGTGCGAATCGACTGACGGATCAGCACGATGAGGAGCGCCCCCAGCATGGCGTTGATGGCGCTGCCCTTGCCGCCTGACAGGCTGGCGCCGCCGACCACGGCTGACGCAATCACATACAGCTCGTACCCCGTCGCATCCACGCACGATGCGGAGCCGTAGAAACTCGCGCCCATGAAGGCGGCAAGCCCCGCCGTCAAGCCCGAGAGCACGAAGACGCCGCTCTGGATCCGCCACAGGCTGAGACCAGAGAATCGGCTGGCTTCCGCATTTCCGCCGATCGCAAACACGTGGCGGCCCATCACCGTGCGCGTCAGATACACCGCCCCCACGGCCGTGACGACGACCATGGTGAGCATCGGCACCGGATACAGGGACGCGCCGAGCCCCAGCTGCGCCTTCGCCACCTGCGTCAGAACCGGCGGCAACAGGATGCTCTCCGCGTGGCTCGACACGAACGCCACGCCTCGCAGAATCCACATCGTCCCCAAGGTGATCACGAAGGGGTGCACGCGCAGTCCCACGACCATCAGACCGTTGATCGCCCCGCACGCGATGCCAACCCCGACCGCCACCGCCAATCCGATCGCAAACGTCTGGACGGGGGGCATCGGCCCGAGCGCGCGCAGCACCAGCGCGGCCGTGACGCCCGACAACGCGTAGATCGATCCCACCGACAGATCGATCCCTCCCGAGATGATCACGATCGTCGCGCCCACGGCCATGACGGCGAAGAAGCTCGCGTCGGTCGCCGTCTGAATCAGCGTGTAGGAGTTGAGGAAATTGTTGACCTCGGCCCCCGTCAGCCGATCGGCGTGGGACCCGGCCAGCGCCGTCAGCAGCGTGCCGAGGATCGCAATGACCAGAACCAGCCCGGCCTGCTCCGACGCGAGAAGCTTCCGCAAAGTCAGTGCATTATGCACGTTCTCCAGCCCGCGGCAGAACCGCGCAGGCCGTCAGGCCAGAGTTGCGTGTCCCGGACCGATCTCGCGCAGAGAGCGCAAGGAGCGCGGAGGCAGGCACTTGAAACCGCGGTCGCCGGAACGGCTGAGTGGCGGCCATTCTCGGCGGTCTCGGCGATCCTCGGCGTGAGATCGTCTTTTCCTCAGCGCAAAACCATCTTCCTCGGCGTGAGATTGTCCTTCATTTCTGTCCGCCGCGCCCGGTTCCCGCGACGAGCGCCATCAGCTCGTCGTGCTTCCACGGGCGCATGCGATCGGCGGTCATCGCGCGGACCTCTTTCACGGTAGCGGCCTCCACCGGCGTTCCGTCTTGTCCCCACTCACGCCTGATGTATGTGAGCACGGCGGCAATTTGATCGTCGCTGAGGGTCGATCCCACCGGCGGCATCAAGCCAACCGGTCCTTCCTTGCCGCTGATGAGGATCCGCGCGGGAATATCCGGCGACGCCAGGGCCAGCGGCGAACCGAGCAGGCTCGGCGCGACGCGGTCCAGCCCGCGGCCATCCGGCTGGTGACAGGCCTGGCAGATGTTCTTGTAGATATCCTGGCCGGCGTTGAACCGCTGCTGCTCGTCCGGCGTCAATGGCGGGATGGGTGCCGCGGCGCCAGGCTTACCGGGCCACTCGACACGCCCCAGCACGGCGGCCGCACGCGGGCCGAGATCCGAGGTGGTCGCGGCCAAAGCCGTGAACGAGACGGGTTCCTTGCTCACGCGCGTCGGGCGGGGTGTGACGGCCTGCGGACGCGGCGCCTGCGGGAATGCATATGCACCGCCCGGCCCGCCGCGTGCACCCGGACACGTCGGGCATGGAGGCGCCGGAAGATTCGCGCCCCCGCGCCGTCCGCCGGGGGCCCCCGGCATCGCCGCACCGAGCAACGCGACTTCGGCGCCGCGCAGCAGCGCGGACCGCTGCCACAACGGACGGTTCGGGTCGGCAATCTCTCCCAGGATTCTCTGGATCGCCTCGTCCTGACCGGCCCGGACGATGGTGGCGGCGATCATCGTGATGGCCGTCTCACGGTGAACCGACTGTTCGCCGCCCTGGATGAGTTTTTCGAGCACGAGCCCTTCGCCGCCACGGACGCCGCTCACCGCGGCGTCAAGCGTCACCGGATCCTCCGCGTGCGCCGCGAGCAGCGTGGCGAGGGCATCCTCGCGCGGCCCCTGCGGCATCGCGCCGAGAGATGCCGCGAGTTGCTGGCGCACGCTCCAGTCCGTGTCGTTCAACCGCTTCAGCACGGCGGCGTGAACGGGACTGTTCGCCTCGGCAAGCCAACGCTCCGAAAGCCGGACGGCCGACATGCGCACATCGCGTGACGGGTCGTCGAGCGCCTTCGTCACGGCCGCCGGCTGCAGCGCGTCGAGACCGTCGAGCGTCCACAACGCGTGCAACCGTGTTCGCGGTTCCTTTGCGCTTCCAGCCAGGCGCGTCAGCGCCGCGGCCGCGGTCCGGTCGCCACGTTCCACCAGCAGGCGCTGCGCGGTGTCGCGCCACCAGCCGTTGGGATGCGACAGCATGTCCACCAGTTCCGAGGTCGTGAGCCTGCCGCCCGCTCCGGTCGTCGTGTCGCGCCGGGTCGTCTCGTGCACGACGCGGTAGATCCGGCCGAGCGCAGTCGGCTTCTCCAGCTTGTGTTTGATGATGTGATCGCGCAGGTACTCGGTGATATCGGCGCGCTGCTGGATGACGCCGCGGTACATATCCGCGATGTACAGCGTCCCATCGGGCGCGTTCGACAGCCACACCGGACGGAACCGCTCGTCGGTCGAGGCCAGAAACTCTCCGCGATCGTAGGCCTTGCGCACGCGCAAGGTCGATCCCGTGTCGTCGATGATGACGCGGCCCACGAGATTCGCCGCCGGCTCGGCAGCGAACGCGTTGCCATACAGATCCGCCGGCAGCCGATCGCCGCGATAGATTATCGGCGCGCACACCGAGGTGAAGCGCACGAGCGTGCCGTCCGCCCGGTCGATTCCGGCTTGATACGCCCGATTGGTTCCCGGATTGGGACGCACGGGCCAGACCGTGTTCGCGGTGTTGGCTTCGTCCGCGAGCCGTTCGTAACTGCCGCGCGTCCGGAGCAGGTTCGGGTTCCGCAGGTAATACTGGGTCGGCACGAGGTCCGCGTGCAGCACCGACTCGTTCGTATTGCGATAAATCCTGCCGGCGTCGTCGTGCGTCACGCCCCACTCGCCGCGCGAAAGAGTTTTCCTGACTTCAAACTTCCCGTCCTTGAAGCGCAGGAACACGTCGCTGTTGGCCGTGTGCATCCAGTTGTCCAGGCCCCAGTAGAACCCGTTCGCGTTCTGTTCCACGCGGGCTTCGCGCCGGCCGTACGTGTCGGTCACGAGCTCCTTCTTGTCCATCTTGAGGTCGCCGTTCGTGTCCTTCATCAGCCAGACGTTGGGTGGTTCCGCCACGAGGACCCCCGCGTCGAGCACCTTCAGCGACCGCGCGAGGACAAGGCCGTCCGCGAAGACCGTGCGCTTGTCCATCCTGCCGTCGCGGTTCGTGTCCTCCAGCACGACGACCTTGCCGACCGGTTCCATGAACGGCTCAGGCACCTGAAGGTCGGGGACGAATCCCGGCATCTCGATCGCCCAGAGACGCCCCTGCGGATCCCAGTCCAACACGATGGGATCCTGGATGAGCGGCTCGCTCGCGACGAGCTCGAGGTGATAGCCGGGCGGCATGTAAAACGTCTTCAGCGCTGCCTCGGGTGAGAGCGCCGGCGAGTCCGGAGGCACGTGCTGCACGCCGGGCGGCCACGGCCGGTTCGCGGGCGAACTCTGCCCATAGCTGGTCGCAACCGCCGCCACGATCAGCAGAACAATGATTCGGAACGTCGACATGGACATGCTGGCTTCTCCACGGAACGACTAATGGCACGTACTTCCTGAATCCGGACTGGCCGCTCCGGTGTCCCGGCCAGCAACACCGTGGTCGTCGGTGGTTGCTGGCAGTACCGACTCAGCCGGCAGCACTCCACCAGAACGGCAAAGGGCGGGAGGATTGTACCCTCCCGCCCTTTGATTGTCAGGCTTTCGCCTCGAGCTGAAGCCGAAGGCTCGCGCCCGGATTCAGAACGAGAACCGAATCTGCGCCTGCACGGTCCGGGGATTCTGATAACCCGTCGCCACGCCAAACCCTGCGCCTCGCGGCCGCGACCGCGAATCTACGACGGAGTCATCCGGATTGAAGGGCAGGTTCGTCGCCGTCACGGGATCTCGCGGATGAAGATGTTCCGGAAACGGATCTCGGAGCCGTGGGTCTGCAGCTCAATCGGACCGCGCACGCGGACAGGCTGAGTCCGATCGAAGAAGTTGTCGAGGACCTGGCCGTCAACCGTGACCTTGTCGTTCAGCCAGATCCAGACGCGGGGTCCCACCATTTTGATCCGGAACGTGTTCCATTCGCCGACGGGGTTGTCCGCCTTCACGAGTGGCCACTTGCCCGGATTGTCGTTGTTGTTGTTCCACAGCGAGCCGGAGCCCTTTGGCGCGCCGTTTTTCACTTCGCGTGGGTTGTCCGGATCCCACACCTGGACCTGCGGGTAGCCACGCAGGTACACGCCTGAATCACCGTTGTGATTGACCATCATCCAGTCAACGTGGAACTCGAAATCTCCGTAGTCTCTTGCGGTTGAGAGGTGCGGGCTCTCGCCGTCCGAGACGATTTCACCCCTGGCAGAATCGACTCTCCAATGGGCGTCGCGGGCGGCGTTCCACTGGGCCTGTTTCGCGGCGAGCTCCTCGGGCGGCAGCTTCGCCTCCTCCGCAGGATTGTAGTTCGGCTGCCGGCCGCGCCATCCGGTAAGATCCTTGCCGTTGAATACACTGGTAAAGCCGCCGGGGGCCTTCTTCTGCGGCTCCGGCGCAGCCGCGACACCGGCGCCGCACGCGACCGCGACCGCGATGACGACCACGCGATTGACCTGGTTCATTCTGGACTCTTCTCGAAGGCGCCGCATTGTCGCACATTTTCAATCACGCGGTTGTTACCCAGTTGCCAGTTCACGGATAGCATCGCTGGTAGATGGACGATGGAAGCTGGGAGCTGTGAGCTGAAATGAGTCGCAAATGGCGAGTGGCGATCCTCGGACTGGGGCACTGGTATTCCGCGTACAACCTGGCCCGGGCGCTGCCCGAGTATCCCCGGGCTGAGCTCGTCGCGGCGGCGTGGCCAGACGCGGCGCAGCTCGACGCCTTCACCACCGCCTTTGGCGTCCGCGGCTACGCCCGGTGCAGCGACCTGCTGGCTCGGGAAGACGTGGACATCGTCCAGCTCGCGGCGCCGGTGTCCGAGTTGGCCGAGCTTGCCATCGCGTCGGCACGCGCCGGGAAACACATCCTGCTCGGTAAACCCATGGCGATGACGCTCGACGAAGCGGATCGCATGGTCGCGGCGGTGGACAAGGCTGGCATCACGTGCGTGCCATTCTCGGGCATGACGAAGCTGCGACTGACCGATCTCGCGGCGCGAATTGCCGCGGGCGAGATCCCGCCGGTGTAATGCGACTTCTCGTCGATCGCCAGGTTGATCAGGTTGATGAAGGATTCAAACAGCTCCTCCAGCTGGGTCATCAACAGGCGGTTGGTCAGGGCGATCGCCGCCTGCGAAGCCAGCGACTCCGCCAGGCTTTGATCCGA
>JANNHC010000201.1:0-1587 GCA_031404215.1 Acidobacteriota bacterium | reverse complement strand
CACCGGCGCGCAGGTCGGCGAGCGCCGTGCGTTCCCAGGCGTGTCGCTGCCGACGGTTCTCGGTGAGGCCGATCGTCGGCATGCGCTTGTCGAGGCCGCGCAGGACCCCGCCGGCTTCGATCGACTGGAGCTGGTGAGGATCGCCAACCAGGATGAGTCGTGAGCCATCAGCGTCCGCCGCGTCGAACAGGCGGGCGAGGGCGCGGGTGCCGACCATCGCGGCTTCGTCGATGACGAGCACCGTCTGGTCGTCGAGCTGCTCCGTGCCACGGTCGAGGTCGATCAGCAGCTTGGCGATCGTGCGTGACGGGATGTGCGCCTGGTCCTCCAGCTCCTTGGCCGCCCGGGCGGCGATCGAGGCGCCGATCACCCGGTAGCCGCTGCCTTCCCACATCTCGCGGGCGAGGTTGAGGCTGTAGGTCTTTCCGCTGCCGGCCGCGGCGATGAGCGAGTCGACGAGCTTCTCGCCGGTGAGGAGCCGGTGTACGGCAGCGCGCTGCTCGTTGGACGGCCCGTGCTTGCCCGCGAGCCGGACCTTCGTGAGCGAGTCCGGGAGGTGCGGGCGAGGAGAGGTGCTTCGCCGAAGAGCGAGATCGATGATCCGTTGCTCCAACCCCATCAACTCGCGGGTCGTGAAACGCGGCGGCACGGTGACCGAGGAGGTCTACCGTCTCGGCGGTCTTTACGACAAGGAAATCCGCAACATCATCACGCACCTCGAAGCGGCCATCCCCTATGCGACCGTGCCGATGGCCACGGCCCTGCGCGCTTTGATCACCTACTACACGACCGGAAAGGACGCCGATCGCATCGCCTACGACATTGCGTGGGTCCACGACACCGCCTCGCCGGTGGACACCATCAACGGGTTCGTCGAGGTCTACATGGACGCGCGCGGCAAGAAAGGCGCGTGGGAAGCGCTGGTCTACTACGTGAACCGCGAAAAAACCGAGGGGATCCGTAAGCTCGCGGCTGCGGCGCAATGGTTCGAAGATCGGATGCCCTGGGCGCCGCAGTATCGCAAGGAGGGCGTCCGAGGCATCACCGCGAACGCCATCGACGTCGTCGTCGAATCCGGCGATTCGGCGCCCATTACGCCGGTCGGCATCAATTTGCCGAACGATCAGGACATCCGCGAGCGGTACGGCAGCAAGTCCGTCTCGCTGAGCAACGTCAACGAGGCGTACGACAAGTCCACATCCGCCGAGTTCCGGAAGGAGTTCGCGTGGTCTGATGAGGAGACCGCGCGCGCCGAGAAGTGGAGCAGCAGAGTCGGGGAGTTGACGACCGACCTGCACGAGGTCATCGGCCACGGCTCAGGAAAAATCGCCGAGCGTCTGAACGGCAGCCCGCAATCGGTGCTCAAAGAGCAGTATTCCGCGCTCGAAGAATCACGCGCCGACCTGGTCGCGCTGTACTTTCTTCCCAGCCCGAAGCTCGTCGAGCTGGGCCTGGTCAACGCCGACGACCAGGCCGAGATGGTGCTCGCCGAGTACGAGAGCTATGCGCGCAACGGGCTCGTACAGCTGCGTCGTGTCCGCGAGGGCACGAAAATCGAGGAAGATCACATGCGCAACCGGCAGATGA
>JANNHC010000200.1:0-12784 GCA_031404215.1 Acidobacteriota bacterium | reverse complement strand
GATCGGGGTCTGGACGGAAGCCGTGACAAAGAGCGACGCAACCGCGGAAAGCAGCCAGGGAGGCACGTGCAGAAACATACGCGCTTGTAGCACGGTGGAGGCTGCCGCGCAAACCCACGTCGCGACGAGGGGCTGGCGATTCGCGGCGCGTGGGTGGCGGATCGCGACTCCGGGTACACCGGGGACAGGTTGAAGGTCCTGCCCCCGGTGACGTGGCTATTCGCCGGCCGAGAGGCTGACGTTCAGCGTGACGGTTTCACCACTTCGGACGCGGATGGTGGACGTGAAGGTCCGGAACCCGGATTTGCGAACTTCGACGCGGTGCGATCCCTCGACCAACTGCACGAGGACGCGCGCGCCGTCGGGCGTCTCCCAGCGCTCGCCGTCAATCCACACCTCGGCATCGGCCGGTTGGACGCGCACGGCGACGGCGCCGAATCGTTCGCCGCCGCGTTCAAGCTCCACACGGTCGGGGGCGCGATCGCGGGGCCGCCCCATCGGGGCTCCGCCACGCGACGGAGGTCCTTGCGCCGCCTCACGCTCGGACGGAGATGGCCGAGGCTCGCTGGGATCGCCCGACGGGAGCGGCTGCATGGTGTCCTTGATGGCGTACGACTCGAACGGCCGGAACAGCATCCGCTGCGTGATGCTCCGGTATCGTTCGGCATAGATCGTGACCTCGTGCTCGCCGAGCGGCACGCGCAGCCGCTGGAACACGCCGTCGAAGTCATCGACGGTGCCGACCAGATATCCGTCGATATACACCTCGGCCTGTCGCTCGGTGACCTGGATGCGCAGATCCGCCGAGGCATCGTAATACCCGTAGGGCGGATACGGCGGGTACCGCCGGAACTGGTAGTCGTAGAATCCCCACCCGAACGGATCATAGAAATAGGGAGAGTAAATCGGATGACCGTAGCGCGGCCCGACGCCGACGACCACGCGCGTGGGGCCGCGACGGGAGACCCGCCGCTGGGCAGCGGCCTCGACCGGCCACGACGCAATCACCGCGGCAACGACGGCGGCCGCGATGGTGGGGAACACGACAACGAGACGTTTCGGATTCACGAAATCCCTCCGACGACAGGCAGGCGACACGTTTGTAAGCAATCTGAATACCACGGGTTCGTAAACCGGAAACGCCGGAATCCCCTTTTCCAATCGAATTCACCCGATTCCGGATGCTCACGATCAGACCGGACCGTCTCCGCCCGTGCACACCGGCGTCGAAATGGAGGACAGTTCGATCCCCAATGGCGAAGTACGAGCGCCACGTGAAAAAACCGTGGCACCGCGCGCGGTGGCAGACTCGGGGCTAGACTGGATAACGATGACACCCGTTCAGGATGCCCGGGCGCCGGAAGGCCAGACTCGCGGCCGCGTCCTCGTGGTCGAAGACGACCCGCACATCCGCGACCTCGTGGTCCTGCATCTGCAGCTCGAGGGGCTGACGCCGGTTGCCGCCGGGGATGGCGCGGCGGGCCTGCGACTCGCCAAGGCCGACCCTTTCGATTTGCTGATTCTCGATGTGATGCTCCCCGGGCTTGACGGCGTCACGGTGTGCCGGGCGGTCCGGCGAGAGTCCATGAACGGCGACGTGCCGATCCTCATGCTGACCGCGCGGCGGGACGAGGCCGACAAGGTGCTGGGACTCGAGAGCGGCGCAGACGACTATCTCACCAAACCGTTCGGCGTCCGCGAGTTCATCGCGCGGGTGCGCGCGCTGCTGCGCCGGCGGCCCTCGCGCGCGCCCGATCATGCCGCCGCGATCGTCGCCGGCGGCTTGACGGTGGATCCCGCTCGCCGGCACGCGCGTCTCCAGGATCGCGAAATCGAGCTCACGGCCCACGAGTTCGATCTGCTGTATCTGCTGGCGACCAATCGGGGCATTGTGTTCAGCCGCGACGCCCTGATGCAGCGGGTCTGGGGGTGACGACACGCACATCACCGAACGCAGCGTCGATACGCTCGTCAAGCGCGTCCGCAAAAAGATTGAAGACGACCCGGCGGAGCCGCGCTTCGTCCTGACCGTGTGGGGCACGGGATACAAGTTCGCCGATGTCTGATCCCGTCTGGTATCGGAGCCTCTACTGGCGCATCGCCCTCGGCTTCATCGCGATGCTGGCGATCCTCCTGCTGGCGCAGGGCCTGCTCTTCCTGTGGCTGACCGATCGCATCTTTGGCGCACCCGCCCGAACGCCCGCGCAGCTGGCGGCGCTGGTCGCGGACGACGTTGCCGCCGAGCTGCAGCACCGTCCGCAGGCCGATCTCGACGCGTTCGTCCGTGATCACTTCTCGAGCATCTATCAACCGTTCCTCGTCGTACTGGCCACCGGCCAGCGCGCGTCGAACCGCCCGACGGGGCTTCCGCCTGAATTCGGACGAGCGGTCGGTCGCCTGCGCGGGGATCAGTTCGGAGGAGGACGTGTCGGAGAACCCGGCGGGCCACCACGTCCATCGCTGTCCGGCACGGCGGACGCGAGACGGAGCACCTCGCCAACCGGGCCGGGCTCACCCCCGAAGCCGACGGAGGGGCCGTTCAGTGAGCCGAGGGCGGGACCCGGCGGGGGGAGCGGACCCTTCGGACGCCGCGGCGGCGGCCCGCGGTACCCGATCGAGTACGCGCCCATCGTCGTCAACGATCACCAGGTTGGCATCGTGGCGGTGCCCTCGAACCCTCCGCCCGTGTCGGTCGCGCTGCGCGAGCTCGGGCCGACACTGACCTGGTTCGGCCTGGGCCTGCTCGGCGTCGGCGCGACGCTGACGGCGCTCTTCGTATTCCGCCCCGCCCACAAGCGCATCCGCTCGCTCGAACAGGCCGCGCGCGCGCTGGGCGAGGGACGCACCGACGTGCGCGCCATCGAAGCGGGTGGCGACGAGGTCAGCTCGCTGGCGCGGACGTTCAATCGCATGGCCGTCGATCTCGACAGCCGCGCGATGGCGCTCGCCGAGTCCGATCGCGCACGGCGCCAGTTGCTCGCTGATGTCTCGCACGAACTGATGACGCCCCTGTCGGCAATTCGGGGCTACGTCGAAACGCTCGGCATGGCCGAGCTGCCGCTCGATCACGACACCCGCAACCGCTACCTTGGCATCGTCGAGCAGGAAACGCACAAGCTCGAGGCGATCATTGGCGACCTGCTCGATCTCGCACGGCTGGAGGGGGGAGGCGACCGCTTCCGCAACGACCCGGTCGCGGTCGAAGACCTGTTCACGCGTGTCGCCGATCGCCACCAGCCGATCCTCCGCGATCGGCACATCACGCTCGACTTCAGCATCGCGGAGCAGACGCCGAGAATCCGCGGCGATGCGGCGCGGCTGGAACAGGCGCTGCAGAATGTCGCCGCCAACGCGATCCGTCACACGCCGTCGGACGGCCGCGTACTGCTCGCCGCCGCGCCGTCGAACGACGGCGTGGTGATTACCGTCCGCGACAGCGGACCCGGCATCCCGGCCGAGCACCTGCCGAGGGTCTTCGATCGGTTTTACAAAGTGGACGCCTCCCGCGCCGGCACCGCGATCCGCTCGGGCAGCGGACTCGGCCTCTCGATCGTCCGCGCCATCATCGAACGCCACGGCGGTTCCGTCGCCGCAGCCAACGCCCCCGAAGGGGGCGCGCTATTCGAATTGTGGGTACCACGGTTCAAGTCGTAGGGCTGCATTCCCTGGCACCGCGGCAAGGAGCCCCCGCCCGCTGCGGGTGAAGACACGAACTGCGTTCGAAACGTTTCAAACGATTGTCTTAAACGGTTGAAAGCCAAAGAGCGTAACCTGAACCAATGCTGCCGCTGCAAATGCATGAAGGGTCGTCAGGATCACGTCGTGATCCAACGCGAAACCGGCAGCGCCTGGCGGCGCGCGCAGGGCGGATGGCCGTCATCGTGGCTGGCGGCGCGCTCGCATTCGGATGGATGAAACCGGTTGGCGCGGCGTGGCAACAGGCACTCTCCGGATCGTGCCGCGTCAGCGGACGCGCCGTGAGCGGCGCCACTCCGCTCCCCGGCGTGGCGGTGCTCGTGCGGACCGGCGACGCGGTGAAGACCGCGACGTCAACGGATCCGGACGGCACGTATCGCCTCGGGCTGCCGGCGGGCACCTACGAGGTGAGCGCGGACCTGACGGGATTCACGCGCGTCGCGCAGCCGATAACCGTCGGTGCGGCCCCGTGCGATCAGACGATCGACTTTCAACTCGCGCTCGCGCCGCGCGTCCCGCCCCAATCGTCGCCCGTGCCGGCAGGGGGCGCTGCCCTCGCGTTGCCGCAGCCTGGCGCGCGGCGCTTTGAAACGCTGACGGTACAGACCCAGGCTGCCGCGGCTGCGGGTATGGAGTCGGCAGAATCGAGCGACGCCACCGCACGGCTGCTGCTTCCTCCCGGGTTTTCGTCGGAGGGCCCCACCGAAGCGGTCGCCATCAACGGCAGCAGCATGGCGAGCCTCGATCGCGGCATGATGAACGATCGGCTCGAGGCGATCGGCCGCGGCGACTTCAATCCGACGACGGGGGAATTCGGGCAGGGCTTCGGTCCGGGCGGGCAAGGGTTTGCTGGCGGCCAAGGCGGATTTGGCGGACCCGGAGGACGCGGCGGTCCGGGCGGTCCGCGTGGCGGCGGCGACTTCGCGCTCGGCGGGCGTGGCCGCGGTCAGAATACGTACAACGTTCAATCGAATTACTCGTTCGGCGGCTCCGCGCTCGACAGCGTTCCGTACCAGTTGCGCCCCGGGTCATCTGCGCAGCAGAAGCCGTACTCCCGGCAGGGCTTCGGGTTCACGATTGGCGGGCCGGTGCGTATCCCGGGCGTCTATAGAGGTGATCGCCGGACAACATTCACGGCGAGCTATACGGGGAGTCGGGGCGGCGATCTGTTCGACCAGTACGCGACCGTGCCCACAGCGGCCATGCGGGCAGGGGATTTTTCTTCCGTCGCTTCGTCGCTGATCGATCCGTCAACCGGGACCGCGTTTGCCGGCAATCAGATTCCGGCCGCCCGCCTCAGCGCGGGCTCGAGTGCGCTGCTGCGTTTCATTCCGCTCCCGAATCTCGACGGCACGGGCCGGAACTTTCATTACGTCTCCACCAACAACTCGACAACCGACGGCCTGAGTGTCCGGGTCACCCACAACTTCACGCCGAACGCCGGCGGACGCGGGGGCACGGGTGGGCGCGGGGGTCCCGGCGGCGGCCGCGGCGGCTTCGGTGGCGCACCGGGCGGACGTGGAGGGCGCGGCCAGCCGCAGGCCACCAGCGTCAACATGACGGCGCAACTGCAGTACCGGCGCAACGACAACGATCAGGACAACGTGTTTCCGGCGCTGGGCGGAGAGAACATGGGATCGAGCGTTGCGCTCCCCGTGTCGCTCAACATTCAGCATCGCCGGTCGATGCACAACGTGAACCTGAACTACTCGCGCACGGTCTCGCGGTCGTTGAACCAGTACGCGTTCGTTGAGGACGTCACCGGCAATGCCGGGATTACCGGCGTGTCGAGCGATCCGTTCGATTGGGGCGTGCCGCAACTGTCCTTTTCAAGCCTCTCGAGCGTGCGAGACAACACGCCGAGCAGGCGCACCGACCAGCGTGTCTCGCTCGGCTACGGCTGGACGCGGCCGGTCGGCACGAAGCACACGATGCGCGTGGGCGGCGACTTCAGGCTGGACGAGTCCAACAACCAGACGGACGCCAACGCCCGCGGGGCGTTCGTGTTCACGGGCCTCTATTCGTCCGGCGGTCTGGCGAGCGTGCGCGGCGGCGGCCTCGACTTCGCCGACTTCCTGCTGGGCATGCCGCAGCAGGCGAGTGTGCAGTACGGGCCCGGCAATGTCCGCATGTCGGGTAAGTCGCTGAGCGCCTATTGGCAGGACGACTGGCGGAAGACTGGGACGCTCACGTTCAACTTCGGCGTGCGCTACGAATTGTTGTGGCCCTTCTACGAGCAGTCTGGGCAGATGGTGAACCTCGACGTGGCGCCCGAGTTTACCGCGGCCGCGCCCGTCATCTCGGGTGAGGCCGGTGCGTACACGGGCGCGTTCCCGAAGGCGTTGATGCACGCCGACGCGAACAACATCGCGCCGCGGGTCGGCTTCGCGTGGCGGATGAAACCGGGCGCTATCCTGCGCGGCGGTTACGGGGTCAGCTACAACTCCGGGTCGTATGCGTCGATCGCCCGGCAGCTCGCGGGCCAGGCGCCGTTTGCCGTCACCAACAACAGCATCGGCACGTTCGTCGATCCGCTGTCGCTGGCCGACCCGTTTGCGAACGCGTCGCCGACCGACACCACCAACAACTACGGCGTGGACAAGAACTACGCGCTCGGCCTGGTGCAGACCTGGAACGCCGACATGTCGAAGGACGTGCGGCAGGTCTGGAACCTGGGCGCGGGGTACACGGAGACGCGCGGGTCGAGCCTCGACATCGTGCGGGCCCCCAATCGCGGCGCGAGCGGCCTCCGGATCGCGGGCGTCCAGCCGTTCGTGTGGCAGACCGCCGAGGGATCGTCCGTTCTGCACGCGGCGACTTTCCGGGCTACGCGGCGACCCGTGAAAGGCCTCGGCGCCGGCGTCACGTACACGCTGGCCAGGTCCCGCGACAATGCGTCATCCATCGGCGGCGGCGGCACGAACGTCGCGCAGGACGACCAGAATCTCGGGGCCGAGTGGGGGCTCTCGAGCTTCGATCGGCGGCATCAGCTCTCGGCCAATACGAACATCGAGTTGCCCTTCGGACCCAACCGCCCGTGGCTGGCGCAACCGAGCGTGTGGCAGTCGCTCCTGCGCGACTGGCGGTTCACCACGACGATCACCTGGCAGTCGGGAACGCCCTACACGCCGCGCGTGACCGGAGCGGTCAGCGACGTCGCTCGCGGAACGAACGGAACGCTGCGCTCCGACTACACCGGCGCCGCGATCGCGCTCGCGGATGCGTCGATCGATCGCTTCTTCAACACCAGCGCGTTTACCCTTCCGGCCGCCGGCACTTTCGGCAACGCGTCGCGCAACATGATCATCGGCCCCGGCGGTAAACAGCTGAACGCCCAGTTCGCACGCGACGTCCGCATGGGAGGGAACCGCGTCATGAGCGTCCAGCTCAACACGAACAACCTGCTGAACATGGTCAACTACGGCGCCATCGGCACCGTCGTCAACTCTCCGACGTTCGGGCAGATTCTGTCGGTCCGCGGCATGCGTTCGACGCAATTGAACCTGCGGTTCCGCTTCTGAGCCGGAAACCCACCCATGCGTCTGACCTTGATCGCCGCCGTCGCGATCGTCGGCACCGTCGCGACACGCGCCTCGAGTCCCCAGCCGCCGCAGCAGGCGCAACCGCGATCGGTGTTCCGAACCAGCCTGAACGTCATCTCGGTTGACGTCATCGTACGCGACAAGTCGGGGGCGGTCGTGCGCGGACTGACCGCGGCGGACTTCGAAATCCGCGAGGACGGCCGGCCGCAGCAGGTCTCGAGCTTCGGATTCGAGGAGATCACCGACAAGGCCCTGCCCGCGCTGGAATCGGCGGATCTGCTGGCCGGCGTCGAAGCCACGCTCGCGGAAGACACGAAACGGGCCACGCCTGCAGCCGCGAAGAGCGGCGCGGCTGTCGCGGAGCCGTCCCCGATGGCGTCCGACATGCTCGCGGGACGCCGGCTGATCGCGCTGGTGTTCGACATCAGCTCGATGCAGCCAGAGGACGTGCAGCGCGCCGTGGATTCCGCGCGGAAGTACGTCGAAGAAAAGATGTCGGCGGCCGACCTCGTTGCCGTCGCGACCGTCGGATCCACGTTGCGCGTGCTGACCGATTTCACCGCCGACCGCACGAAGGTCGCGACGGCGCTCGGCGCGCTCGCGTTGACCGAGGGCACCGCGACGGAAGCGCCGGAGTCCAGCACCGCCGCCACCGAAGAGGCCGCCGCGGCGGTCACCGACGAGACCGCCGTCGCCGACGCCGCAGAGCTCGACATGTTCAACAACGACGTCCGGCTTCGCGCGCTGAAGACGCTCGCCGACGCGCTGTCGCCGATCGAGCAGAAGAAGGCGATCCTGTATTTCAGCACCGGGATGCAGCGGAGCGGCCAGGACAACCAGGTCGAGTTGCGCTCGGCGATCAATGCCGCCGTGCGCGCCAACGTCGCGATCTACCCGATCGACACGCGGGGGCTGCAGGCCGTCGTGCCGGGTGGTGATGCCCGGCAGGCGAGCGGGCGCGGCCAGGCGCTCTTCTCCGGTCGCGGCGTGCAGCAGCAGTTCGCGCAACTCGCCTCGTCGCAGGACACGCTCACGTCGCTCGCGGCTGATACCGGCGGCCGCGCCTTCACCGACTCCAACGATTTCGGCGAAGCCTTCGCGCGCGTCCAACGCGACATGTCGGCGTACTACCTGCTTGGCTACAGCAGCACCAACGCCACCAAGGATGGCCGCTTCCGCCGGATTCAGGTCCGCGTCAAGCGCGACGGCATGCGCGTGGAAGCCCGGGCCGGGTACTATGCGGACCGTGATTTCACCCATACGTCGCGCAACGACCGCGAGGCGCAACTCGAGGAACAGATGTTTGCGGCCGTGTCGGCGACGGACCTTCCCGTCCTGGTCACCGGTGGGTGGTTCCGGCTGGCCGCTGACCGGTACTACGTGCCGGTCGCGCTCACGGTGCCCGGGTCGGCGGTCCCGGTCGCGAACGACACGGACCTCGTATCGCTCGACGTGCTCGGCATGGTCCGCGACGAACGCAACTTCCCCGTCGGGCGGTTCCGCGAAACGCTGAAGCTGCCGCCAGGGACCGGCAAGACGCTCGCCGGCAAACAGGTGCTGTACCAGTCGGGCGTCACGCTGCCGCCCGGGCGTTTCTCGGTCAAGGTCGTCGTGCGCGAGAACACGACGGGCCTCCTCGGATCGTTCGAGGCCCCGATCGTCGTCCCGGAGCTCAAGCAGGCCGCCATGAAGGTCAGCTCGGTCGTGCTGAGCACGCAGCTGCAGGCGGTCGCGACGAAGGGCAAGAACGACAACCCGCTCGTGCGCGACGGCGTGCAGCTGCTGCCGAACCTCACCCATGTGGTCGGCAAGGATCAGAAGCTCTTTTTCTATTACGAGGTGTACGACCCCGGGCAGGCGAGCGGGTCAACTCCGCAGCTTCGCACGAGCCTCGCGTTCTACCGGGGCAAGGTCAAGGTCCTCGAAACGCCCGTCGTCGAACGCACCACGGTTGACGCGCCGGATCGACGCGCCGCGCTCTTTCAGTTCGAAGTCCCGGCGGGATCGTTCACGCCCGGCTTGTATACCGTTCAGATCAACATCATCGATGCGGTGGCGGGAAAGTTCGACTTTCCGCGCATGCTGTTCGTCGTGCGGTAGCGCTCCCCGACGCACCGCGCGGGGCGGGGGATCGATTCTGAGCACGCCCGCAATCCTCGGGTCCCAAAGCGGCCCTCCGCAACCGCCATCTTGAACCACGAGGGCTTGACCCGAAGCGGCCCATCGTGCGAATGTGCCATGCGCCTAGACGGTTCGAAAGAGGACAATCATGACAGACGGCATTTCGCGGCGGAAGTTTGTGACGACCGTCGCCGCTACCGGGGCGGGGCTGACGATCGTGCCGCGACACGTGCTCGGTCGCGGGTTTCAGGCCCCGAGCGATACCGTGAACATCGCGACCGTGGGGATCGGCGGCATGGGCGGGTCGAACACCCGCGCCCTTATGAGCCAGAACATCGTTGCGGCCTGCGACGTGGACTGGGGGTACGGCGAAGCCAGGTTTGCCCAGTACCAGACAGAGCTCAGCCGGATGCAGGGGGCCAATGCGGCAGCGCAGGGACAGCGCCCGCGTCCGAGCCTGTCCAAGCCCCAGATGGATGCCGACGCCCGGCGGCCGGTGCAGAACAGCGCCGCCAATCTGAAGAGATTCCTCGACGAGCAGTTGCCGAAGATTCAGCGGCACAAGGACTACCGCGAGATGCTCGACAAGCAGAAAGACATCGACGCGATCGTCGTCGCGACGCCCGACCACATGCACGCCGCGATTGCATCGGCTGCAATGGACATGGGCAAGCACGTGTACGTGCAGAAGCCGCTATGCTGGTCGGTCCAGGAAGCGCGGCACCTCGCCCAGAAAGCCAAGACTTCGAAGGTCGTCACGCAGATGGGCAACCAGGGGCATTCTCAAGACGGCGCCCGCACGGGGTACGAGTACATCACCGGCGGCGCCATCGGCGACGTCCGCGAGGTTCACGTCTGGACGAATCGGCCGCTCGGTTACTGGCCGCAGGGGATCCCCCGGCCGGCCCCTCTCCCGGCCGCAAACCCGGATCGTCCGCTCGCATGGGACGGCCGCAGCGTCGAGGCGCGGATCGCCGCGGCGCTCGTCGGCAACTATCCGGTCCCGGACAAGCTGTCGTGGGACCTCTTCCTCGGCGTGGCGCCCCCCGTCGAGTACCACCCGATCTACCATCCGTCCAACTGGCGCGGCTGGGTGGACTGGGGCCAGGGCGCGCTCGGCGACATGGGCGCGCACCTGATCGATCACCCGTTCTGGTCGCTCAACCTCGGGATGCCCACGTCGATCGAAACGATTTCAACGCCGTTCAACGGCGCGACGTATCCGAGCGCGACGACCACGTACTACGAGTTCGCGGCGCGCGGCTCGATGCCGGCGGTCAAGCTGACGTGGTACGACGGCGGCTTCAATCCACCCAAGCCCGAAGAGATCGGCGACGAGAAGCTGAACGGCGAAGGGGGCATCCTCTACATCGGCAGCAAGGGCAAGATGCTCCAGGACACCTATGGGGCCAACCCCCGGCTGCTGCCGAAGTCGCTCCACGAATCGTCCGGCACACCCAAGCCGAAGCTCGTTCGCGTGGCCCATCAGGAGCACGAGATGAATTGGGTGGAGGCGATCAAGGGCAAGGCCGAGATCTCCAGCCCGTTCGAGTTTGCCGCCCGCCTGACCGAGGTCATGATCCTCGGCATCGTCGCGCTCCGCGCCGGCGGCAAGATCTACTACGACGGCGCAAAAGGACACGTGACCAACACGGTGAAAGTCGGTAACCGTACCGTCGACCCCAACGAGTTCCTGACCCGCAATTACCGGGAAGGGTTCAAGCTCACGTAACACGCACATCGCCGGTGGACTGGCGGCACGGCCCGCGAATCCACCGGCACCTCCACCTATCACGCCTCTGCTTACACCCTATGAACAAAGCCATTCGCTTCAAGCTGATCCTGATGATGGTGCTGGAGTTCTTCATCTGGGGCGCCTGGTTTCCCTTGATCTTCGGCTACCTGCCAAGCCTGGGGTTCAGCGCCGCCGAGCAGAGTTGGATCCTGAACGCGTTTCCGATCGCGGCAATCGTCGGGATGTTCTTCAGTAATCAGTTCGCGGATCGGAACTTTGCGGCGGAGAAGTTTCTGTCGGTCAGCCATCTGATCGGCGGCCTCGCGATGCTGTCGCTCGCCTGGACCCGATCGTTCTGGCCGTTTTTTGGCGCGATGCTCGTGCATTGCCTGCTGTACGTCCCGACGATCTCCATCACCAACTCGATTGCCTTCGCTCACATGAAGGATCCGCAGAGGGAATTCGGGATCGTGCGGATGGGCGGCACGATCGGCTGGATCCTCGCGGCCTGGCCGTTCACGTTCATCCTGGTGGACTGGGCGAAGGTCAACGCCGCCGCGCCCGAAGGGCTCGTGGACTGGCTCGGGACCGTGCTGGCCTCGGGACTCACAGGCCCGGCGCTTGAAGCGGGCACGACTTGGACTTTCATCGTCGCCGGCGTCGCGTCGCTCGTGCTGGCAGTCTTCAGCCTGACCCTGCCTCACACGCCCCCCAAACCCGCGGTGGCGGGAGCGAACCGGTTCGCCTGGCTCGAAGCGGTCAGGCTGCTCCGTCATCCTTTCATTCTGATCCTGTGGATCGTGACGTTCGTGGATGCGACGGTGCATAACCTCTTTTTCAACTGGACGGGGCGATTCCTGGGCACGGCGACCGCCGCTGGCGGCGTCGGCATCCCCGGCAACTGGATCATGCCCGTCATGAGCATCGGCCAGATCGCCGAAATCCTGACGATGCTGGTGTTGGGATTGGCGCTGAAGCGCCTCGGCTGGCGGACGACGATGATTGTCGGGATCCTGGGACACGCGGCAAGGTTCGCGGTGTTTGCGTTCCTGCCGGAATTCCCCGCGCTGGTCGTCTTCATCAACGTGCTCCACGGCATCGCGTACGCCTTTTTCTTCGCGACCGTGTACATCTTCGTCGATGAATTCTTCCCGAAGGACGCGCGCGCCAGCGCGCAGGGCCTGTTCAACCTGATGATCCTCGGCTTCGGTCCGCTCGTGGCCAACACCATCGGCCCGATTCTCATCAGCGAAACCTTCAACAGCGGCGGCATCGTGGATTTCCGGGGTCTCTTCCTAGTGCCGCTGATCTCGGCGATCGGCGCCGCCATCGCGCTGGCGCTGCTGTTCCATCCGCCCGACAAGAAGCAGCCGGCCGTTGGATTTCCCGTGACGTCCCACTGAGGCGGCCTCACGCAGAGTTGGATCTCGCGCGGAGCGCGCGAAGGACGCGGAGACCTTTAGGCAGGGCTCGCGCAGAGGCGCGGAGGACGCGGAGACCTTGAGGCAGGGCTCGCGCAGAGCGCGCGGAGGACGCGGAGGACCTTTGGGCATGGCTCGCGCAGAGGCGCGGAGGACGCGGAGGACCTTTGGGCATGGCTCGCGTAGAGGCGCGGAGGACGCGGAGGACATTAGGGCCTGGCTCGCGCCGAGCGCGCGGAGGACGCGGCGACGTAGAGGCAGAGCACGCG
>JANNHC010000199.1:0-13753 GCA_031404215.1 Acidobacteriota bacterium | reverse complement strand
CCCTGTTTAGACAGGCGGGCGGGGCCGGCGGTAAAATTGTCGCCTAGACTCGACACTAGCGTGGGGGGCGCTCGCGCAAGACGGCGGCGGCCCGCCGCAGCGCGGCAGACACGCGTAGCGCCTGGGCCGTGATGGCGGGTGCATCCCGGGCGTCCACGGCTTCGGTCACCCCGGGCAGCACTTCTGGCGCATAGGTGTATCGAGGTGCGTATATCTGGTGGCGGTACCACGGCCGGTCCGGGATGCCAGCCGGGTCGAGGAGTTGCCGCTCCACGAGCACAAGCGCCGACGTGAACCGATCGAGCGCCGCCCGGTCGCCACGCGCCAGCGCGCCGTCGCGTTCCGCGTTGAAACCCGCGGCGGCCAGACGCAGCTCATTCCCGGCCCTTCGGAGATCCGCGAACGCGGGAACCGTTGGCGCAACGCCCACCGACGTTGACGACTGGCGCTCGACTTCGTCGATGAAGGTCAGGATGCGCATCGCGTAGGGTTCGTAATCGAGAGGCAGCACGTCAGCGTTCGCCAGCCGCAACGAGATGATTCCCCAGAGCTGCACGAGCACCTTGTGATAGCGGAACCCGGGATCGCCGATCGTCGCGACCCAACGATGTGTGTCGTATAGCGAGTGGTACACGCCGTACGGCCCGTCGAAGGTGAGATCGGCAACCGGGATACCAAGGTGATTCAGGAAGACTGTGTAATCCGATCCGCTGCCAAGCCGATTGTCTACCAGCGACTCGGACGAGCCGGTTGGCAGCGCCCCCCGATCGCGGGTACGGCGCTCGCGCGAGACGGCTGAAATCGGGATGCGGGTCACCGGGTCGCGCACCTCGCCCGCAGCTTCCTCGATGAGCCTGTTCAGCGCCGGCACGGCGGCCGCGGTGAACATCGGTCCCGATGCCGCGCTGTCTACGTTGATGTAGGCGACGGCGTCACGCCGCAACCGTTCCGCATGCTGCTCCCCCCATTCAGTGGACGATGTCAGCGTGAATTCCTCCGCGTCCCAGCTGGCGAAGAGGATCGATCGCTTCGGGCGCCATCCTTCCCGGCGCAACTCGCCGAGCGTCCGCGCGAGCTCCATCAGCGCCGCCGATCCGCTCGATGGATCAACGCCGCCGTAGATCCAGGCGTCGCGGTGGTTGCCCACAATCACCATCTGATCCGGCCGTTCGCTGCCGCGGATCATGCCGGTCACCGTCCAGATCGGACGGATTCGATCGTCCGATCGCACGACCATCCGGACCACCGGCGAGTCGGCCGCGAGCAGGATCTTGGCATCCTTGTACGACAGCGGCGCGCTGACGATCCTCGGAAGCGACACCGCCTCGTCGCGGCCGATGCGACGGGCGCCAGGCAGCGATGGCCACCCGGGCGTCAGCGGATCACCCGGCACCATGAAGTCGTACACGATGCCGCCGCGCTGGATGTGACTCTCCGGGCCCCAGGGCCCTTTCGGATACACCGCGCCCTTACCGGCGCCATCGTCTGCCGGATCGGAGTAGATGAGGATGCCGGCGGCGCCGCGCCGCTCGGCCGTCAGCGCTTTGAAGCCCCGATAGCTGTAGGGCACGGAGTACTTGACGAGCGCGATCTTGCCGCGGATGTCGACGCCACGTTTCGCGAGGGCCTCGTAGTCCTCCGGGTTGCCGCTGCCCGCCACGACGAGCGGCGCGGTCACATCGCCGGATGCCGAGTACGCGTGGTACGGCAGACCAAGTGCTTGCGGATCCACGTGCGTGTCGGGATCCTCCGGCACCGGATCCTCACGTAGCGATGCGCGCCACCGTACCGGCGACGTCATTTCGACGCTGACCTCTTCGGGCCAGGGCAGCAGCACTTCGTGGGTCGTCACCTCGACATCTTCCAGCCCGAACGCCGCGAAACGATCGCGCGTGTACTCCATGAGTTCGCGATCCCGCGCGGTCCCGGCCATGTGGGGCTGTCCGGCGAACACCCGATGCTCGTCCCGGATGCGATCGGAAGACGGAAGCGCTAGAAAGCGGCGTTCGACGGATGCTTCGGTCGCGGCGGTGAGCCGACTGAAGCCGAACGGCACGCGCACAGGACGGTGCCATGCCGCGATGAGCACGAGAGCGGCAATCGCGAGCGCGGCTGGTACGCCAATTCGCACGGGAGGTGTGCTCTATTTCAGGTGACGAAGTATTTCGCGCGCCGCATTCTGTCCGGGGCCCCCGGTGACGCCTCCGCCTGGGTGCGTCCCGGCGCCGCACAGAAAGAGACCGGCGATCGGCGTGCGGTACCGCGCCCACCCGAGGATGGGCCGCATCGTGAAGAGTTGATCGAGCGACGGTTCCCCGTGAAAGATGTGTCCGCCCGTGAGCCCATACGTCCGCTCGAGATCGAGCGGCGTAATCACTTGCCGATGTTCGATGAGGGATCCGACGCCGGGGGCGTGACGTTCGAGCGTGCGCATCACGCTCTGGACGAGTGTCTCCCCGGCTGTCTCCCAGGTGTCTCCGCCCGCAAGCCTGTACGGTGCGAACTGCGCGTAGATCGACATGACGTGTTTGCCGGGCGGCGCGAGCGACGGATCGCCGAGCGTGGGCACCGCGATGTCCAGGTACGGGTCGGACGAAATCGCGCCGTACTTCGACGCGTCGAACGCACGCTCGATATAGTCCACGCTCGGGCCGATATGGATTCGGCCGTGAAGGTCGGCAGGGTTTGCCACTCCTTGAAACGCCGGGAGGCCGCCGAGCGCGAGATTGACCTTGGCGACCGTCCCCGGGCATCGATAGTTCCGGATCTTCGTGAGAAAGTCCGGCTCCAGATCGCCGGGATCGACGAGATTGAGGAACGTGCGGCGCGGATCGGCGTTGGAGATCACGGCTGACGCGTCGATCTGCCCACCATCGTCCAGGGTCACGCCGACCACGCGACCGTCACGGACCAGGATTCGCCTGACGCCTGCGCCTGTGCGGATTTCCGCGCCCGCCTCCTGCGCCGCGGTGGCCATGGCGCGCGTCAGCGCACCCGGTCCACCCTTGACCGTCACGCTGCTGCCGCCCGGCGCGGGATCGACCGCCGCGTTGAGGAGCAGTACGGCCGCCGTTCCCGCGGACCACGGCCCCTGCGCTGTACCGAACACGCCGCGCGCCGCGATGGCTCCCTGCAGCAGGTCGGTGGCGAACCACTCGGACACCAGATCGGCCGCGGCCATCGGGCCCCAGCGCAGCAAACGAAAGCCGTCCTTCTTGCCAAGCGCCCGGAAGCGACGGCCGGTTTTGAGAAGCTGCCAGAGTTCTCCCTTGCCTGGTTCGTCGAGCGAGGGGGGAGTCGTTTCCATCAGCGCAGACAGAAACGTTCCCAAGCGTGACATCGTGGCGCAGAACTCGGGGTACCGGTCGGCGTCTGCCGTCGAGAACGCGCGAATCGCGTCGGCAGTCCGCGCGTGATCGACAGAAAACGCCAGCGCCCGGCCGTCCGCCCCGAGTGCCACCAGCCGGGGATCGGGACGGATGAATTCGACGCCCCGCCGATCGAGGCGCATGTCGCGAACGACGGACGCCCTCAACGGTCCGATGGCATGGGCCAGCGTCGGACACGAATAGCCCGCCGCGATCGTTTCCGTGATCGCGGCGCCGCCGACTACCGCACGCCGCTCGAGCACGAGCGGTTTCAGCCCGGCCTTCGCAAAGTAGAACGCCGCCGTCAAGCCGTTGTGTCCGCCGCCGATGATGACAGGAGGCGTCACCGGTGACCCCCCGTGTCCTTCAGGATTCGCTGCGCGGCGTTTCTCCCAGGCGCCCCCATGATTCCGCCGCCCGGGTGCGTGGCCGAGCCGCACATATAGAGGTTCTTGACTGGCGTCCGGTACTGCGCCCAGCCCGGCACGGGCCGGAGGAAAAAGAGCTGTTCCAGCGTCAGCTCGCCCTGGAAGATGTTCCCCTCGGTCAGCCCGAAATCCCGTTCGATATCGAGCGGCGTGAGCACCTGCCTGTGCAGGATGATGTCCTTGATGTTCGGCGCGTACTCCGCGATGGTGTTGATGACCGTATCGCCGAAGGCCTCGCGCTGCTCGTCCCAGTTCCCTTCCTTCAGGTCGTAGGGCGCGTACTGCACGAAACACGACATGACGTGTTTTCCCGGCGGCGCCACCGAGGGATCCGTGAGGCTCGGAATCACCATGTCGATATAGGGGCGACTGGAGTACCGCCCGTACTTCGCTTCGTCGTACGCGCGCTCCATGTAGTCGATACCGGGCGAGATCGAAATGGCCCCGCGCAGGTGGGGCCCCGGGCCGCCGATGGCCTTGAAATCCGGCAGCGCGTCGAGCGCCAGGTTGACCTTACCGGACGATCCGCGGAACTTGTAGCGGCGCACATCGTCGGTGAATTCGTCGGGCAGGTGCTCGGGGCCGACCATTTTCAGGAACGTCACGTGGGGATCGACGCTCGACGAGATGACGTTTGCCGTCAGGTAGTCGCCGGTCGTCAGCACGACCCCCACGGCTTTCCCGTCCTTCACGATGATCTTCGAGACGGCGGTCTCGGTGCGAATCTCGGCGCCTGCCTCGCGGGCCGCGCCTGCGATGGCCTCCGAAATGGCGCCAGTTCCGCCGCGCGACAGGCCCCATGACCGAAACGCGCCGTCGATCTCTCCCATGTAGTGGTGCAGAAGCACGTACGCCGTCCCCGGGGAGCGCACGCCAAGAAATGTGCCGATGATCCCCGACGCCGCCATGGTCGCCTTCAGCACGTCGGTTTCGAACCATTGGTCGAGAAAGGCAACGGCGCTCATCGTCATGAGCTGAATCTGGTTGTACTTGTCCGCGTCGCTCAGCGCCTGAAACCGCCGTCCGAGAAACAGCAGATCCCTGAGCCCGCGCGGATCGAGCGATGTCGGATCCGGCGGCGTCATCGTCAGAATCGGCTTGACGAAGCGCCCCATCTCGACCATCGCCTTGCCGTATTCGTCGTAGGCCTCGGCGTCAACTTTCGAATGGCGCGCGATCTCGCGGCGGGTGCGCGCGTTATCATTGACGCGCCAGAGGTAACCGCCGTCCGGCATCGGAGTGAACGTGCCGTCGAGCGGCAGGATTTCGAGACCGTGCCTCGGCAGATCCAGCTCCCGGATGATCTCCGGCCGCAGCAGCGAGACGACGTACGAGCAAACGGAGTACTTGAAGCCCGGATAGATTTCCTCGGTCACCGCGGCACCGCCGAGGACGTGCCTGCGCTCGAGGACGAGGACCTTGCGCCCGGCGCGCGCGAGGTACGCGGCGTTCACGAGGCCGTTATGTCCGCCGCCAATGATGATGACGTCGTAGTTCATGGGGTTCGCCGGCTGTTCGAACAAAAACGAGGGTGGCGTGCACAGGGCACGCGCGCTCAGAGGCCGGCGGTGCGAGAGCAGAGCAGGGAGAGCATCAGGACCGGCCGGTATTCTACCCTATAATCGAAGGGCTCGAGGATCAGGGATTAGGGATCAGGGATTAGGGATTGCCCGATGCCAGTAGGTACTGCGCTGCACGAGCGCACGTTGGCGCTGTGTGAGAGCCTCAACTACCGGGAATGGTCCGGATACTACGCGGTCAGCGCGTACGAGGGGCATCACGAGCACGAATACAACGCCATCCGGAATGCCTCGGCGCTCATTGACGTGTCGCCGCTCTTCAAATACTTGGTGACCGGCCGCGATGCGTCGCGGTTCGTGGACAGGATTATCACGCGCGATGTCGCGAAGATGGCGGTGGGGCAGGTCTTCTACACGCCGTGGTGCGACGAACGCGGCCGGGTGATCGACGATGGGACCGTGTCGCGGCTCGGCGACGATGCGTTCCGGTGGACGGCAGCCGATCCAAGCCTGCGCTGGTTTCGCCAGAACGCGCTCGGCCTCGATGTCGTCGTGGACGACGTGTCAGAAGAGGTCGCGGCGATCGCGCTGCAGGGCCCCACGTCGGCGAGGCTTCTTCGCGCGGCCGCCGACGCCGATATCGACGGCCTGAAGTACTTCCGCGTCACACACGGCACGATTGCCGGGGTGAAGGTAGACATCTCGCGGACGGGTTACACCGGCGATCTCGGTTACGAGATCTGGATGGCGGCGCAGGACGGCGTGCGCGTCTGGGACGCGTTGATGGAGAAGGGGAAGCCCTTCGACGTCAGGCCGGCGGGCATGCTCGCTCTTGACGTCGCACGCATCGAAGCGGGACTGCTGCTCATCGAGGTGGATTTCTTCAGCAGCAAGAAAGCGATGATCAAGTCCCAGGCGTACTCCCCCTATGAAATGGGACTCGGCCGGCTGGTCAACCTCGACAAGGAACGTTTCATCGGGCAGCAGGCGCTCCGCGATGAGCAGCGTCTGGGTCCCACGCGGCAGGTGGTCGGGATCGAGATCGAGTGGACGGATGTCGAGCGCATTTATGATCGGCTGGGGCTGCCGCCCACAGTCGGTGCGACGGCGTCGCGGGTCGCGGTTCCCGTCTACCGCGGTGGCCGGCAGATAGGCAAGGCGACGTCTACCACCTGGTCGCCGGTACTCAAAAAGATGATTGCGCTCGCGACGATCGATCGGCCGTATGCCGAAGGTACCGAACTCCAGGTCGAGGTGACGGCCGAGGCGGTCCGTCATCAGGTGCGAGCGAAAGTCGTCCCGATGCCGTTCTTCAATCCGCGCCGGAAGATCGCGACTCCCCCCGACTGAGGCGATCAGGCCGGGCTCAGCCCCCGGCGGCCCCATCCGGCAAGGCTATAGACCCAGGTGTACGGTTTACCCCCCCGGCGCCGTTGATTAATTGATGTCTCTGGTTGGGTGTCCGGTCGAATGGTTGAGTCCGCCTGCCGTGCCGCGGGCGGGGTACGAGTATCATCAGGCCCATAAACAGGCTGTGATGAGGGATCCCGGTACCTCCCCGAACCCACTCGAATCGACGCTGGTCCTGCTTGCGCGCGTGCGTCAGGGCGATCGGGACGCGCTCGACCAGTTGTTCTCCCGCTGCCTGCCTCCGCTGCGCCGGTGGGCCCGCGGCCGGCTGCCCCCGGCCGCGCGCGGCGCGCTCGACACGCAGGATCTCGTTCAGGACACTGTCCTCAATTCCCTGCGCCGGCTCGACCAGTTTGAATCGCGTCACCAGGGAGCACTGCAGGCATACCTACGGCAGGCCGTGTTGAACCGCATTCGCGACGAGGCGCGGCGGTTCAGCCGGCGACCTCCAGCCGCGGAGCTCAGCGACGCCCATCCCTCCGACTCCGCGTCGCCACTCGACATTGCGATCGGACGCCAGGGAGTGGCGCGCTACGAGGCCGCGCTGCAGCGGCTGCGGCCAGCCGATCGTGAAGCGATCATCGGCCGGCTGGAATTGCAGTACGACTACCAGGAACTCGCGACGATTCTCGGCAAGCCCAGCGCGAATGCGGCGCGTGTCGCCGTCACGCGTGCTCTGGCGCGGCTCATGGAGCATTTCGATGAATCCTGAGCGCGCCAGCTACGAAGCGCTGCTCGAATCGCTCGCCGACGGCACCGAGGTGGACTGGGCCGCGCTCGAGTCAGCGGCGGCGACCACCGCCGATCGGCTGCGGTACCGCAACCTGCGGCTGGTTGCGCGCGTGGCGGAGCTGCACCGGACGCTGGTGCTCGACGACGAGCATGCCGCCGGGTCAGGGAGCCCTGCGGCCGACATCGGGTCCGCCGACGATCCGGCGACGTGGGGGCATCTGTCCGTGCATGCGCGGCTCGCCGCCGGGGCCTTCGGCCGGATCTACCGTGCGCACGACCCGCAGCTCAACCGGGAGGTCGCGCTCAAGCTGCTCGGCGGCAGCCCCTCAGCCGACCGGTCCGTCCAGCAACTGCTCGCCGAGGCCCGCACGCTCGCCAAAATTCGCCATCCGAACGTCGTCACCGTCCACGGCGCCGACGTTCGAGATGGGCGTGCCGGGCTCTGGATGGAGCTCGTGGACGGGCAGACGCTCGAAGCCTGGCTGCGGAACAACGGCCCCATGGGGAGCGGTGAAGCGGCGACTGTCGGCATCGACTTGTGCCGGGCGCTGGCCGCGGTTCACGGCGCGGGACTGGTGCACGGCGACGTCAAAGCGCAGAACGTGATGCGCGAGGAGCGGGGCCGGATTGTCCTCATGGACTTCGGGGCCGGCCGTGCCCAGGGCGCGGAGGCGACAGGCGTCGCAGGCACGCCGATGTATCTCGCGCCGGAGGTGCTCGCGGGCGAGCCGCCGACGCCGCGCAGCGATCTTTATGGTCTCGGCGTTCTGATTTTTCACCTGCTGACCGCCGCGTATCCGTACACGGGCGCGGATCTCGACGGCCTGCGTGCCGCGCACGCGGACGGCGCACGCACGTGGCTCCGCGACCTTCGCCCCGATCTGCCCGACGCGCTCGTGCAGTCGATCGATCGCGCGATCGACCCGGATCCGGCGCGACGCTTCGCGACCGCCGGCGAGATGGAGCGCGCGCTTCGCGAGGCGCTCGATGCGCCCGGCCGGACCGACGCGCCTTCACCAGTGCTGGCCGAGCAGAGCCTCGCGTCACCGAGGGCCTGGTTGGTGCCCGCGATCGGGGCGCTCGCGCTGCTATGCGTTGTGCTCGGCCTGATCGTGTGGTCGCGCTCGCTCGAGTCGAATCGGGGCACTGTGCTCTCGGGGATTCGCACCATCGGCGTGCTGCCCATGTCGGATCTGGCGGGCGCATCACTTCCCGCGCATTTCGCCGACGGCCTGACCGATGAGCTGATCTCGACATTGGGGCAAGTTCGCGCACTCACGGTGAAGCCCGCATTGTCTCTGGGAACGATCACGGACACATCGCACAAGGGAATCGCTCGCGCGCTGGATGTGGACGCGCTCCTCGAAACGACGCTGTCGAGCGCGAGCGCAAGCGGCGGCGAATCTCCTCGCCTAAAGGTCAGGGCGAGGCTTATCGCTGCCGGGACCCAGGGCGTCGTGTGGTCTGAAGAGTTCGATAGACCACGTGGCGAAAGTCTCGAGATCCCGAGCGCAATCGCAGCTGCCCTCACCCACGCGGTCACCGCTGTCGTGACACCGATGGAGTCGGCCCGTCTCAAGTCTGTCCGGGCCACGAATCCTCCAGCGGAGGAAGCGTACCTGCTCGGGCGAACACATCTGGACCAGTACGGGGCAGGCAGCGCCGATCTGGCGCTGAAGGCCTTCGAGCGCGCGCTGAGACTCGATCCCCAGCATGCCGCGGCCCACGGAGGCGCTGCCCGGGCACATGTCATGCTGGGGCTGAACGGAACGATCCCACACACGCAGGCGCGTGCGGCGGCCCTTGCTGAAGTCCGGCGCGCGCTGGACCTTGACGCCGACCTCGCCGAGGCGCACGCAACGCTCGCGCACATCCATTTCATCTACGACTGGGACTGGTCCGGTGCGGAGCGAGAGTTCCTGCAAAGCTTGGCACTCAACGCGAATTCACCGTATGCGCGGACGTTCTACGCCGAGTACCTGGCAGCCCGCCGTCGATTCGATGAGTCGTTGTCGCAAGCGGAAGCCGCGAAGCGGCTGGATCCAGAATCAGGCGCCGCGGCACGCAGATACGCGCTGGTCTTGTACTACAAACATGATTTTGGTGCGGCTGAGCGGGCGTTGCAAGAAGCCAGTGCTGTCGAACCGAACAATGCCGGCGTACCGTTGCTCGAAGGACGAATCGCCGAAGCGCGAGGTTCCTTCAGCAACGCGCTGGATGGGACCGTGAGGGCTTTGCAGCTGTCGGGCGGTGGCGGTGTGCCGCTGCGAGTGCAGGAGATCCGCCAGCAGGCGCTGTCCGGGCGACGGGACGAAGCCCTGGCAGGTCTGAAGACACTCCAACGCGATGCGGCCCGTCGCGCGATCCGCCTGAGCGCAAGGGACCTGGCCTACATCCACCTCGCGCTCGGCGACACGGACGAAGCACTTGCATTGTTCGGTCAGGCCGTCGCCGAGCGGGATCCGACGGTTGTGTGGCTTGGCGTCGATCCCCGCGTGGAAACCTTGCAACGCGATGATCGTTTTCGCGGGCTCTTGCGGGCAATCGGTCTTCCACTCAGTCTTCCACGCGGACCTTGACCGAAAGCCAACGCTGACCTAGACTCCGCGAAACGATTTCGGAAGGAGCGTGGTTGTGGCCAAGAAATCCAGGGGAGCGCGTCCGACCAGGAAGACATCCGCGAGCACCAGGAAGAAGAGGGGCAGCAAGAGTAAGAAGACGTCGCGCAGCACCAGGAAGAAGACCGCGAAGAAGGCTGCGCCACGAAGCGTCATGCTGAGCGAGCCGCCCACAGGGCTCGAGAGCGACAAGGAAGTAGACTTCAGGCCCCTGAAAACGCAGATCGGGGCGCACATCGAGAGGCTGAGTTCAGTAAGGGATCCGGGTATGGGTGTACAGAATGCCCTCCGAAGTTTGAAGCAAGTTCAGAGCGATTTGAGTCGAGAGTGTTCGCCCACCATGGTGATTGACACGCCTTGAGCCGCGTTCGTCGAGGGCGGCGCACGACGGTCAGATTCCGCCGTTCGCCGCACCTCGTTGCGTATTGGCGCGACGGCTCCCTGCGCATTGTCAACTACGCCACACGAGATACCTCCGAAGCCGACCCCCTGGTTTGCGAGCTCCTCAACTTCTGTGGCGACTGGCGGACGCTCAACGAGATCGAGCACGGTCTCTCGGTTGCCCCCTCGCCGCTGATGCGAGATCTCGTGGAACGAATCGTCAGTCTTTCCTTTCTTCTCAGATCCGATCGCCCGGTTGATTCACGTGTCGTCGCCATGGAGGGTCTGGGTCCATGGAATCCAGAGGTCGGCTTCTTCCACACGGCAACCAAGGACGTTCAGTTCTGGTCGCCGCTGAAGGCGCGGCGCCACGTGCGCACCGCGCCCGACCGGTCGCCCATGCCGCGGCCCGTGAAGCGCTACCCACGAGCGAAAACGGTCACCCTCCCACGACCACCGGCGCAGACGCCGTTCACGAAAGTGCTGCTGGCGCGCCGCACATCTCGGCGGTATTCGTCCATCGCGGTCACGCTTGCTGAACTGTCAGCCGTCCTGGCGTTCAGCGTCGGGGTGCAGCAGTGGGCCAGTACGGAGACGGGCGAGGTCCCGCTGAAAACTTCCCCATCAGGCGGTGCTCGCCATCCCATCGAATGCTATGTCGTCGCCCGCGCCGTCGCCGGAGTGAAACCCGGCATTTATCACTATGCGGCCGACCGTCACGTGCTCGAACGGATCAGCGGAGAAGTGTCCCTCGATCGGATGCGCGCCTATGTGCCTCAGAGCGGATACTTTGCCAAGGCGTCAGCCATGGTGTTCTTCACCGCGGTTTTTGAGCGCCAACTCTGGCGCTATCCCTACGCGCGGGCGTACCGTGCGGCCCTCATCGAGGCCGGTCACGTCTGTCAGACGTTTCTGTTGATGGCGACGTCGCTGGGTTTGGCGCCCTACTGTGTCATGGGCCTCGCCGACACGCTTGTCGAGGGGGACCTCGGCATCGACGGGATTGCGGAGTCCGTACTATATTGCGCGGGCGTGGGCCGCCCTCCACGGGGAACTATCTGGGCCTCGCTGACCCGTGGAACTCTCCCGACCCGGCCGAACAAACGTTTCCAGGATTGAGCCTGCCCGCCGCGTGACTGCGCATGAATCCCGGGGTGTGACCCCGAAAGTGTGCGATCCGGCCTTCCCCAGCGTTATATCAGGCAGGAACGACACATCGTCGAAAGGGATCCCATGAACTCAGTGTTGACGTTGAGCGGGCTGGACGTGCGGTATCTGACCAGCTCACGGGTGCGCGTGGACGATCAGACCCGGAGCTGGTGGCTGGCGAGAGAGCATGCCTGCCTGGCGCAGGACAACACCCGCTTGTGCTCGGAACTCAAGGACCTCGAGGCGTCCGCCAATACGTGGATCCGGTTGTACGAGGCCGCGCTCGAGCGCGCGAACGCCGCGGAGGCCGAATGCGCCCGGCTGCGGCAGTCCACGCTCCCATGAGGATAGACTGCCTTGTGGCTGCGATGTCGAGCCGACGCCCAGCGAAGCGTGTCTGTTCAGGCGCAATTATCTAACGCGCGTCGTGCAGCTCGACAATCATCCGGTCGAACGCGTAGAGCAGATCCTCCCGGTTGGAATACGGGCCAGGCGTATACGCACGTGACGAGATGCCAGCCTGCGACAACTCGCACACGTGCCAGTCCTGCCGGTTCGTCATGTCCCAGAAGTCGATCGCATCCGATGCCGTGAAATCGGGCTGCGCGAGCGTCTCGGGGTGGAAATGCCATTCACAGATGTTGATCGTGCGGTCCGGGGCGATCGGCCAGAGCGTGTGCACGAGCATGTAATCGGGATGCAGGCTGAGCAGCATGTTCGGAAAGATCGCGTAGTAGTAGACGCGGCGCACGTCCTCTGCCGACAGGCCTGGCAGGAACGCACGCGGACAGGTTCCATCCATCGACAACGTCGCCACTCCGGGCCTCAGATCCATGCGCCCGCCCATGTAAGTCGCGCGCAGCGGTTCGTTCTCCCCACTGAGGTAATGCGACAGCTTGTTGAGCGCCGGATGAAGATTCGGGCAGTGCAGGCACTCGTTGTAGTTCTGAATCAGCAGCTTCCAGTTCGCGCGCACGTCGTAGACGATGCGGCGGCCTAGCCGGAGATCCTCCATCCGCCACTGCCTGAACTTGGAGGGAAGTTCCGCGAGCTGCGTCAGCAGCGGCTGCGGGTCGGGTGACAGGTTCAGAAAGACATGGCCGTCCCACAGCTCGGCATGCACCTGATGCAGCGGGTACTCATCCTTGCGGAAATGGGGCACCTCGTCCATGTGCGGCGCGCCGATCAGCCGGCCTTCAAGGTCGTAGGTCCAGGCGTGGTACGGGCACTGAATGCTGCCCGCGAACGCGCCCTCGTGTTCCGTGCAGAGCTTTGTTCCGCGATGCCGGCACACGTTGTAGAACGCGCGCACGCGCCCTGAGGGCGCCCGCGTGACGAGGATGCTTTCGCCGAGCACCTCGCGGACGAAGAACTGTCCGGGACGATCGATCTGCTCGGCGCGTCCGGCGCAGATCCACATCCGCCCGAACAGCCTCTCCATCTCCCTGTTGAAATAATCGACGTCCACGTAGTACGGCGCCGGAAGCGTCGTGGCTCCCTCGGGCATGACGTCGCGCGGTCTTGCGACAATGTCGGTTTGTTGTGCCATCACCAATTCCCGTGTGTTCGGTTGCGAGGAAATGATACAACCTCGCGGTGCCCTCCACGCGTCTTCAGCCCGAGGCCTCGTCTCTCAAGCGCGAGCTGGGCCGGTGGGATCTGACCGCGATCGGCGTCAACCAGGTCATCGGGGCCGCGGTTTTTGCGCTGCCCGCGGCGCTGGCGGCCCGCGCCGGCGCCTGGAGTCCGTGGATGGTCGGGGCCGTCGGGGTGGCGTCCATGCTGATCGCGCTCTCGTTCGCGGAAGTCGCAAGCCGCTTCGATGGGACCGGCGGCCCGTACCTCTACACGCGCGCGGCCTTCGGCCGGTTCGCGGCCTTCGAGGTCGGATGGATGATGTGGTTCACGCGCGCGGCAAGCTGGGCGTCCGTGATCAACGTGCTCGTGTCGTCGCTCGGGTTCTACTGGCCGGTGCTCACGTCCGGATCACCGCGCACGATGCTGATCACGGCAATCATTGCCATTCTTGCGGCCATCAACATTCGCGGCATTCGCCAAAGCAGCGTTGTCGTCAACGTGCTGACGGTCGGGAAGCTCGTGCCGCTCGCCGTGTTCGTCGTCGCGGGAATGTTCTCTGTGGACTGGGC
>JANNHC010000198.1:0-2522 GCA_031404215.1 Acidobacteriota bacterium | reverse complement strand
GCTGCCGCTCTCGGCGGGCCGCGTGCTGCATGCATTCGCGAGCCACCCGCTCATGACGCTCGGCGTCATGGTCCGGATCCACTGGCAGGCCCTGAGGCTGTGGGCCAAGAGCCCGATCGTGCCGAGCAGCGCGAAGGCGATCAGGTCCCACTTGGTCTCCGGCAGCGGATCCAGCGGATACACTCGATAGATGCTGCGCGCCGCCACGTCGGCTGCCGTACGGCTCATCAGCGCGGCCCCGCCCACAATCGCCATCTGCGCGCCGCCGTACGCGGTGGCGACGATGATCACGTACCGCTGCAACGCGAGCGCGCCGAGCGCGCCGACGACCGCCAGCACGATCACCGCGATAAGACCCGGTTCACGTCCAAACGCCGCCCACGCGAGGTTGGCGACGAGCGCCCCGAGCGCACCGCCGATGAGCGCCACGCCCACGAAGTACGCCAGGATCAGCACCAGCGCCCCGATCGCGCCGCCGACGAGGGCGGCGGCCACCATGTACCAGGTCTGATCCGCACCCATCGCGGAGCTGGCGAGCAGCGCGCCCAGGATGAATCCGTAGACGCCAAGGACAATCCGGAAGACGCGGTAGCCGGCAAAGCACGACAGCAGCCCACCCAGCAGAAGGATGATGGCCGCGGGAGCCTGGAAAGAAGCCGGGAGCATGGACCCGCCGATTATATGATGGACGACGTGTCCGACACCCGGCCGAAGCGCCAGATCACGGCCACGGGGCTGCTGACCGCCGCGGCGGGAACGGCACTGTTCGTCTGGCTGGTGCGGACCGTCGGCCCCGGTGAAATCTGGACCGGCTTCCAGAAAATCGGCTGGGGACTCGCGTTGATTTTCCTTCTTGGCGGCCTCAGGTTCGCGGTGCGCGCCGCGGCGTGGGCGATCTCGGTCGAGCCGCCGCACCGGCTCGGTTTCCTGACTGCGTTCAACGCCGTCGTATGCGGCGACGCGATGGGCAACGTCACGCCGCTCGGTCCGCTGGTCAGCGAGCCGGCCAAAATCGCCTGCGTCCGCGGACACATCGGCACAACCGTCGCGCTCACGGCGCTCGCGATCGAGAACGTGATCTACACGCTGTCGGTCGGCGCGATGATTGCCGCCGGCGCGATCGCGCTGATCCTGCGCGTCGATCTCCCGGCGCAGTTGCGCGAATTCAGCGAAATCGCGGTCGCGGGCATCGCGGTGATGTTCGCCGCCGCCGTGTACGTGCTCTGGCGTCGTCCGGCCGTGATCGAGCGGCTGCTTCCGGCCGGCCACAGGACGGGATCGCGGCTCGCGAAGCTGCGGGCGGTCGAAGAGGAAGTCTTCAGCTTTGCGTCGCGACGCCGAAGGGCGATGCTGCCGCTCGCGGCCCTGGAGTTGTCGTTCCACGCGCTCGGTGTCGTCGAGAAGCACCTGACGCTCTGGCTGATCCTGGGCTCGCAGCCCCCGCTCATCACATCCTTTATCGTCGAAACCACGGACCGCCTGATCACAGTGGCCTTCAAATTTGTTCCTTTTCAGGTCGGCGTTGGCGAAGCTGGTACCGGACTCATTACCCAGTTGCTCGGGCTTGGGCCCGCCCCGGGCGTCACGGTGTCCATCGTTCGTAAGGCGCGTATGGGGATCTGGTCACTGATCGGTACCGCTCTGCTCGTCCGCCGGGGGTTGACCCCACCCACCTCTCCCGATCGCTGAAGTGTCCGTTTACGGCACGCGGCGTGTCGGTCACACCGTTTGCATACATCTTCATGCCTGAGCTCGTTCGGCGGCCGAGCACGCCTTCCAAAGCGCGGCCGCACTGGCGCACAGGTTAGTCCTGTGGAGTGCGCGGCGTTCTTGCAACTTCACGAGGGATCAGGGCGTCATACGAGGAGCCGGGAAGTTGCGCGGTGATGATGGGGGGCGGCGAACGTTCACGCTCCTGCGGTCTATGTGAGACTCGAGGTAGTCGTGAATTCAGTGTCGTCCGTCCCCGTGCGGGACGCCGTGGTCCTTGCGGCCGGTAACGGGGACAGATTCAAAAACGGGACGCGTCGATCCAAGCTGCTGCAGCCCTTATTCGGCGAGCCTCTCATCCTGCGGACGCTGGCGACCGCCGCCGACGCCGGCATCTCCTCATTCCACGTCGTCGTTGGCTACCAGGCCGAGGCCGTGCGTGAGGCCGTCGAGCGCGGGACGCCCCGTGGCACGGCGGTACACTTTACCTACAACCCGGACTGGCACCTCGAGAACGGCGTGTCGGTCCTCGCCGTGCGGGACCCGCTCCGTGAGCGGCGATTCGCAGTGCTCATGGGCGATCACGTGTTCGAGGCGCCGATCCTGTCGCGCCTGCTGCACATGGCCGTCGCCCCGGATGAGTCGGTGCTGGCGATCGACGCGCGCCCGGCGCCGCCTGATGTGGCGGCCGAAGCGACAAAAGTGCGGATGACCGGCGATCGCATCACGGCGATCGGGAAGACGCTCGACACGTACGACGCGCTCGATACCGGATTGTTCGTCTGCGCGCCGGCGCTGTTTTCGGCGCTCGA
>JANNHC010000197.1:0-4688 GCA_031404215.1 Acidobacteriota bacterium | reverse complement strand
AGGCCTCGCTGCCGTCGTTCCTGTAGAGCGAGAACACCTCCTGGTCTACATTGGCCGCGAAGGCCTGCCGTCCGCGTTGATGTCGGCCGCGTCCACGCCCATGCGCCCGAGCGCGCAGCGCGAGTCGCCAGAACGGCACAGGCAGCGCTTTTCTTACGGGTCTTCTCCGCGCTCCCAGCGTCTCCGCGCGAAACTCGCTGTGACATGGCAAGCTGGAGTCACCCAGGTCAGCCCTCGACCTTCTCAGCCGCGTTGTTCCAGCGCACGGAACGCCCCGCACGCAGCGCGGCGTTCGTGATGTGCGACGTTCGCGCCGCCTGGTGGGCAACCCGAATGTGCGCGTTTGGCGCCTTCCGGCTGCGGACGCAGTCGAGCCAGTTCTGCAGGTGCGTCAGCGTCCCGTCGCCGCTCGACCGGACGAAGATCTCCGGCTCCGGCGTATGCGTCCCCGGCGCGTAGGCGGCATCGTCGCGATAGAAGGCCAGCCGCGCCCGGTCGATCTTGAGCGTGCCGCGGTCGCCGCGAAACTCGAGCCCGCCGTCGTCCACGCGGCTGACGTAGGTGCCGAGGTAGGCCGCCATGAAGTTTTGGGGGAACTCGATCGTCGCATTCACGGTGTCGGGCGCTTCCCACAGCTTCAAGTTGTAGTTGCGGCCGGTGGCCGACGCGGAGAGCGGTGCGTCGACGTCCATGTACCAGTGGACGACGTCGATCCAGTGCGTCATGAGATCGGTCACGCAGCCGCCGCCGAAATCCCAGAAATGGCGCCACTGATAGAAGCGCTCCGGGCGGAACGGCTGGTCCGGCGCCGGGCCAAGCCAGCGTTTCCAATCCAGCTTGTCCATGGCCACCGCCGGGTAGTTGCCGGCGGTCGCGTGCTGGTACCAGTAAGTCTGGACGAACGTGATCTGGCCCAGCCGGCCAGAGTCGATGATCTGCTTCCCCAGCACGAAGTGGTCCCAGCTTCGCTGCTGGGTGCCTGTCTGGACGATCTGCTTCGACGCCTCAATGGCTTTCACCATTTCCGCACCTTCGGCGATCGTGTGGGAGACCGGCTTCTCGACGTAGACGTCCTTGCCGGCCGCCACGGCGTCGAGCGTGATGGTCTTGTGCCAGTGGTCGGGCGCGCCGATCACGACCGCGTCGATGCCGCGATCGTCGAGGATGCGCCGGTAATCGGCGACCTTCGTGGCCGTGGCCCCGGCGATCTCGGCGGCCTGGAGCACGCGCGGCTCATAGACGTCGCAGACCGCCACCATCTCGTTGCCGGGCAACCGCTTCAACTGGCTCATCAGGCCGCGAGCCCGGCCGCCCGTGCCGATCACGCCGATTCGGATGCGATTGTTAGCGCCTTGCGCTGTGGCCGCCGCCATCCGGGCGCCGAGTGCGATCCCGGAAGCAGCGGTGAAGAAAGTTCGACGGTCACAGATCATGCGGTCCCCCTCATGCACGGGCGCATGGTAACACTCCGCCGGCCTCGCCGCTCAGGTCGGGGAGCCGACGGAGTTGCGCTGGCCAAGCCAACCCGCGCAGAATGACCATATGCTGACCAGCTGCGTGCTCCTCCTTGTCGCATGGCTTGCTGCCCCGGTGCAGGACGGCGTCCCGGGCGCGGAACGGTTCTCGATGCGCGTCGTTGTGTCGGGCCTCGAAAATCCCTGGCAGATGCGGTTGGGACCCGATGGACGTTTCTGGGTGACCGAACGGACCGGCAAGCGCGTCGTGCGAGTCAACCCCGCCGACGGTTCCAAACACGTGGCCGTGACGATCGCCGATGCCGTCCAGCGCCACGGCCAGGATGGAGTGCTCGGACTGGCGTTGCACCCGGACTTGCTCAAGAACCGAGGTGCGGATTTCGTGTACGTCGCCTTGACGCACGACGTGGATCCCGGGGAAACGGAAGTGAGGCGCCTGACGATCCGACGCTACACCTACGATGCGCGCTCGGAGACGCTCGGCAACCCCACGGACATCCTTGACCAGTTGCCCGCGGGCAACGACCACATCTCTGGCAGGCTGGTCTTCGGCGGCCTCGATCAAAAGCTCTACCTGACAATTGGGGATCAGGGCTACAACCAGCTCTCTCTGTACTGCTCCCCCATCCACTCGCAGGAGCTGCCGACCGCGAATGACGTCCGGACGAGGAACTTCCAGACCTACGAAGGCAAGGTCCTGCGTATCGGGCTCGACGGATCCATTCCGTCCGACAACCCGATACTCGACGGCGTGCGCAGCCACGTCTATTCCTACGGCCATCGAAATGCGCAGGGCCTCATCCAGGCGCCGGACGGAAAGCTCTACGCGTCCGAGCACGGACCCAGCATGGACGACGAGTTGAATCTGGTGCAGGCGGGGAAGGACTACGGGTGGCCCCACGTCGCCGGCTACCAGGACGACCGCGTGTACGTGTATGCCAACTGGTCGCTCTCGTCGCCCGCTCCATGCGGTTCGCTGAAATTCAACGACATCGTCGCGCCGCCGAGCGTGCCCCAGCAGAAGGAAAGCGCCTGGAGTGTCCCCAACTTCATGCCGCCGTTGAGGACGTTCTTCACCGTCGGTCCCGAGTACCGGTTCGCCGAACAGGGAAACGCGACCATCGCACCGTCTGGCATCGATGTGTACACGACGTCCACCGGTGGGATCCCCGGATGGTCCAAATCGGTGCTGGTGACGGGGCTCATTCGGGGCACGGTGTATCGCGTGAAGCTCAACGAAGCCGGTGACGCGGCCGCCGGGCCCACACTCGAGTACTTCAAGGCGCGGGACCGATATCGCGATGTGCTCATCGCGCCGGATGGCCGAACGATCTACGTGGCCACCGATACCAGCAGCCAGGAGCATCCCGGCGCGATTCTGTCGTTCACCTATCAGCCCGGTTAGTGGAAACGAAACGTCCGAATCCGCTGTGCTAGCATCGCACCATGCCTCGTGTGCGGCGCCAGGCGCGCCGCGTCGTCACGCGCGAAACCACGTGGCTCCTGGCCGTCGTATCCGGCGTGCTGTTGCTCGCGCTCGCTCGCCCTGCGTCCCCGAGGAGCCCCGCCTTCGCGTCGCAAGTCCAACCAGCAACCGCGGCAACCCAGGGTGACGAGCAACAAGCCCGCGTCATCTGCGGCGGTTGCCACGCCTTTCCGCCGCCGGACATCCTCCCCCGCGACGCGTGGCGAAACGAGTTTGTCCGGATGATGTTCATCCGAGAAAATCGGCTGCCGCCGATTGGGGCGCAGATGTACCGCACGATCCAGCTGCCGCCGGACATGGAGCAGGTGCTTCCCTTCTTCATCGGGCGCGCACCCGAACATCTTGCCGCGCCGGAGCACTGGCCGGACAGTAGCGAGTCCCCCGTCCGATTCGAAAGGCGCGGGATGACGATGCCGCAAATGCCTGGCACGCCGGCGGTCTCGAACGTGCGACTCGTTGATTTCGATGGCGACAAGCGGCTTGACGTGCTGGGGGCAAATATGCGCCAGGGAGTGATCTTCACGGGCCGCCCCGTGGACCCCGGCGGTGTCCTGTCCATCATCGCGAGCGTCCCTCATCCCGCTCACGTTACGTTGAGCGACATCGACGGCGACGGTCTGCAGGACCTGCTCGTTGCCGAGTTGGGAGAGTTTTTCCCGGCGGATCACAACAAGGGGGCGGTGATCTGGCTGCGGGGACAGGGCAACGGCAAATTCGGCGCGTTCTGGCTGGACGGCTGGCCTCGCGTTGCCGACGTCGAGGCAGCCGACTTCAACGGCGACGGGAAAAACGATCTGGCGGTCGCCGCGTTCGGATGGCATAGGACGGGACAGATTACGATTGTCGAGAACCGCACAACCAACCCCTCGCAGCCGGAATTCACCAATCACGTCGTCGATCCACGCCCGGGCGGTATCCACAGCATTCCTGTGGATCTCAATCGCGACGGCAAGATGGACCTCGTGACCCTCCTCGCGCAGGATCACGAGACCGTGCTTGCGTACATCAACAAGGGAACAGGGGATTTTTCCTTCGAACGAAAGGTCATCTACGCGGCTCCGCATCCGAACTGGGGGTCGTCCGGCATCCAGCTCGTAGACCTCGACAAGGACGGCGATTTGGACGTCGTACTCACGCATGGCGATACGTTCGACGATGGGATCGTAAAGCCGTATCACGGGATTCAATGGCTCGAGAACACGGGCGGGTTCCCGTTTGTCGAACACACGATCGCGCACATGCCGGGCGTCCACAGGGCCGTTGCTGCCGACATCGACGACGACGGGGATCTGGACCTCGTGGCGTGCGCGCTGTTCGCCGCCGGATCGGACGTGGACGAGAAGACGCTGCCCGCGCTCGTCTGGCTGGAGCAGACGAAGCCGGGGACGTTCACACGGCACACGATCGAGATGGGATTTCCTCGCCACGCTTCGCTGGACGTCGGCGACATCGACGGCGACGGCGACATCGACATCGCGGTCGGCTATTTCTCGATGGATCGATCGTCCGCGTCATGGATCGACGTCTGGACGAATCAAGGGAAGAAGAAATGACTCGCGGGCTGGCGGCTGGCAGTGTGGCTTACGGCCCAGTATGATGATCCTGGGCGCAGGGACTTTCCCGGCGCGATAATAAAGGACGAAGTCATCGGCACCCCACAGTCCAAGTGTACCGGCCGAAAAGTCGAGTTGCCGCGCAACTTCCGGCAGGGGCGACGGCAAGTTTCC
>JANNHC010000196.1:0-33481 GCA_031404215.1 Acidobacteriota bacterium | reverse complement strand
CGATGCGCTTCAGCACCCCCCCCTGTGGGGCCGCCACCTCGAGATCGATCTTGTCTGTCTCGAGCTCGACGAGAGGGTCGCCACCCGCGACAACTTCCCCTTCCTTGCGCAACCACTTGGCCACGCGCGCATCGACGATCGACTCTCCGACCTCAGGTACGACGATGTTGGATGACATGCAATTTCCCCGAACCTTGTCCCCTGCTTACCTGTAGCCTGTGACCTGTACCTGCCCCCTGAGTCCTCTACCGGCCTGGGCGCTGGGCCCTCTAACCCTTTCTACTCGTCAGCTGGCCATCCCGCCGAGCTTTGACTGGGACGGCGCCGTCGCGCGAGCGCGTGCTCTCGCCAAACGCAAGGTTGACGAGCGCCTGCTGATTGAGGGCGTGCCGGGCGGCCGACCCTTCAGCAGGGCTGGCGCTGCGCGGTCTCGCGACGCGGCGTACCGTTCGTCCATTGGACACTTCCTGCAGGTGTGGCCTGATGAAATCCCACGCTCCCATGTTTTCCGGCTCTTCCTGCACCCAGACGATCTCGTCCGCAGCCGGGTAGGTGTCGAACATGGCGCGCAGGTCCCGCATGGGAACGGGATAGAGCTGCTCCACGCGGCAGATCGCGATGTCGGTCCGGCCCGCGCGGTGCTCGCTCGCGATCAAATCCGTGTAGATCTTTCCGGAGCAGGCGAGAATCCGGCGTATCTCCGCCGCGCGCCCCGCCGCCTCTTCATCGGGCAGGACCATCCGGAACCGTCCCTCGGCAAGCTCGCGCGGAGTCGAGGCGACCGCGGCGTGGCGCAGCAGGCTCTTCGGCGTGAGCACGACGAGCGGCAGCGGATCCACCTGGAGCAGCGCCGCCTGGCGCCGAAGGAGGTGAAAGTACTGAGCCGCGGTGGTGCAATTCGCGATGCGGATATTGAGGTCTGCCGCCAGCTGCAGAAACCGCTCCGGTCGCGCGCTGGCGTGATCCGGCCCCTGGCCTTCATGCGCATGCGGCAGCAGGAACACCAGCGAGGGCCGAAGTCCCCACTTCCCCCGCGCCGAGACGATGAACTCGTCGATCATCGTCTGGGCGCCGTTGATGAAGTCGCCGTACTGGGCTTCCCAGATGACCAGCCGCGACGGCTCCTGGATGTTGTAGCCGTACTCGAACCCGACGAGCGCATTCTCTGTCAGCGGGCTGTTGTGGACCTCGAAGGCCGCACGCGCATGCGGCAGCGCCTGTAGCGGGACGTGCACCCGGCCGTCGTGCACGTCGTGCAGCACGGCATGGCGGTGGCTGAATGTCCCTCGCTCCACGTCCTCGCCCGTGAGGCGGATGCTGACGCCCGTGGCCAGGATCGACGCGAACGCCAGTTCCTCGGCCGCGGCCCAATCCACCGTTCGATCGTCGGGCGCGTCCAGCATGTGGGTGCGCTTCTCGCGCACCCGGTCGAGCTTGCGGTGGATGGTGAAATCGGGCGGCATCCGCATCAACGCGTCATTCATCTCGCGCAGCCGATCGATCGGAACCGTGGTGTCGGCTTTCGCGGCGGCACCGGGCGGTGGATCTTCAGGCTGCGGCTCGATGAAATCGCGCTCGGGCCTGAGCCCGTCCATCACCGCCTGCAGCTCGTCGGAGTACTTGCGCACAAGTTCGTCGGCCGCGCCCGGCTGGATCAACCCGCGGGCCTCCAGGGTACGGGCCCAGATCTCCCGAACGGTCGGGTGGGCCGCGATCTTCTGATACATCAGCGGCTGTGTGAACGCCGGCTCGTCCCCTTCGTTGTGGCCGTGCCGCCGGTAGCCGATTAAATCGATCAGGAAGTCGCGTTGAAAATGTTCGCGATACGCCAACGCGAGCCGGGCCGCCTCGACGCAGGCTTCGGGGTCGTCCGCGTTCACGTGCACGATGGGAATCTTGAAGCCGCGCGCGAGACCGCTGGCGTACGAGGTGCTGTACTCATCCTCCGGACCCGTCGTGAAACCCAGCTGGTTGTTCACGATGACGTGAATCGTTCCGCCCGTCTGATACCCTGGCAACCGGCTCAGGTTCAACGTCTCGGCGACCACTCCCTGGCCCGGAAACGACGCATCGCCGTGAATCAGAATCGGCAGGCTGCGCCTCGGGTCGAACGTCGGAGCGCCCGGCGAATCAACGACCGTTCCGGCGGCGCGCGCCATGCCCTCCACTACAGGATCGACGGCCTCGAGGTGGCTCGGGTTCGGCGGCATCGACACGACGACATCCATCTGGCGGCCGCCCTTGAGCGCCCGGTGGGCGCCCGCGTGATACTTCACGTCGCCGGTCCACGCCATGTCTTCCCGGAATGACCGCGACGAGACCGGTTCCTTGAACTCGGCGAGGATCTGCGCGTACGGTTTGTTGAGCACGTGCGCCATGACGTTGAGGCGCCCGCGATGTGCCATGCCGATCAGGATATTGCGGGTACCGGACTCGGCTGCGTCTCCGATGACCTCGTCGAGGATCGGCACGAGCATGTCCAGGCCTTCGATCGAAAAACGCGTCTTGCCGGGAAACGTGCGCTGAAGAAACCGTTCGAAGACTTCGACCTGTGTCAACCGATCGAGAAGCGCGACGGGGCTGATCGGATCGGCAGGCGCGCGGAAGCGCCCGCCTTCAGCGGCCTGGCGTAGCCAGCGCCGCTCGTCCGGGACAAAAACATGGTTGTAGTCGTAGCCCGTTGTCGAACAGTAGATCTGCCGGAAGGCCGCAATCGCCTCGAACATCGTCTCCGAGTTCTCGCACACGGGCGATGACAGGAGCGTCGGCGGCAGGTTGCGGAGATCCTGGTCCGTCACGTCGTGCGTTTCGGGCAGCAGGGACGGGTCGCCGATGGGCGGACGCAACCCGAGGGGATCGAGTTTCGCCCCGAGGTGGCCATATCGCCGGATCGACTGCGCGAACCGGGCCGCGCCGACGATTTGCTCGTACGGCACGCCGCCATGGACGGCCACGGACTCGCCCGGAGGGGTCCACTGGTCGAAAAGGGCTCGCGTTTCAGCGTCCACTGACGCCGGATCGCGGCGGTATTTTTCGTGCAGCTCGAGCACGTAACCGCGGTTGAGCCCAGTGAAGTCCTGCCACCCTGCCATAACCTATTCATCCTACCCCATGGGCGGCTCGCGGCTCTCGACGGGCGGGCTTGCGGCTGTTAGCGTTCGGCTCCGAAGCAATACAGCGCGTTAAGCGTGCGAATGTAGATGCGATTACCAACCAGGGCCGGGGTAGCGTAGATGCTGTCCTGCAGGTCGTTGATGGCCATCGCCTCGAGGCCGCCGCCTGGCGGCAGCACGACAACTTTGCCGCTTTCGCTGGCGATGAAAATTTTCCCATCGCCCGCGACCGGCGACGCGTAGAAGCGGTCGCTGGGCAGTTTCAAACGTCCCTGTTGAATCAGCGCGCCGGTGTCCGGGTTCAGCGTCGTCACAAGCCCGCCCGCGTCGTTCACCATATAGAGCGTATGCTCGTACAGGAGGGGCGAAGGCAGCTGCGGAATGCCGCGCTGATAGCGCCAGCGCACAGCGCTTGCCGTCATGTCGCCGGTGCCGCCAAGCTCGATCGCGAGCATGCCGTTCTCGGATTCCATGGCCGCCTTGTAATAGGTCCACTCCGCGCGATCGAGCATCTCGTCGCCGTTCAAATCGACGAACGGCAGCGCACTGCGGGCGTGCGCCGTGGGGAGTTCGTTGGCGGTGAGCTTGCCGTTCTTGTCCGCGTCCTTCGCCGCGAATACTTCGGCGCTCGGCGCAACCGCAACCTTCGCCCCCGGCTGGTTCTCCGGCGATCCGAACCCATTGATATACAGCGTGTCTCCGCCAATCACCGGCGTGGACTTCAACTCGAAGGACAGGCCGCCCACCCACCAGAGCCGCTTGCCGTCTCGCGGGTCGTACGCCGAAAGCAGGAACGACCCGGGGACGATGATCTGTGTCCGCCCGCCGGGGGGCGTGTAGACAACCGGAGTCGAATGACCGCTGCGCGCTTCTACGCGCGGTGTGCGCCACTTCTCGCGGCCGGTCTTCTTGTCGAACGCCGCAATGAAGGACCCGGTGCTCTGATCACACGTGAGGATCACCACGTCGTCCACGACGATGGGCGATGCGCCCATGCCGTAGATGTTGTTGAACGGACCAAGCGGGCGGCGCCAGAGCTCCTTCCCGTCGATGTCGTACGCCAGAAGGCCGTAATCGGCGAAGAAGAAATACACGCGCTCGCCGTCGGTCGCCGCGGACGGGGACGCGGGGTGGTTCCGCTGATCGAGTTTCTCGCGGCGGTTGCGAGGAGCCGGCCGCTCCCAGATCACTTTGCCGGTCGCCAGGTCCAGGGCGAAACTGAGCAACTGTTCGGCGCGGAACCCCGTCAGGTAGATTCGGTTGCCCGAGACGATGGGCGAGGAATAGCCTGGCGGCAATTGCGTCTTCCAGACGACGTTCCGCGCAGGCCCGAACTCCGCCGGCAACGTTCCCGTCACGGCGACGCCGGAGCCGTTCGGGCCTCGAAACCGCGGCCACTCGCCCGGAGGTGCAGGCGCCAGCACGCCGAGCGCGACGAGGATCAAGACGAGGTTTGACATATCAGCTTCCAGCTCCCAGCTTTCGAATCCCGAGGCCTCGCCGGGAATTCCTACTCCGACAGCGGGGGCGGCGCTTCGGGCAACGTCCAGACGACCTTGGTGAACTGCCCGCGCTGCAGGAGCTCGCGTCCCTTGCCCCCCCTGCCCGTGACTTCGTACTTGGTTGTACTGATGGTCTGCTCCGCGCCACGTGTGGTTTCGACCGTCATCAGATCCCGGTCGCCGGTAGACGCGATGAACCCCAGGACCCGATCGGCGTCGGACGCGATCTTGATGAGAATCACGCCACGGCCCGGGCCGGACAGGAAGTTGACCTCGTCCGCCCTGGTCAGAATCGCCCGGGCCTCACGCGTCGCGGCGATGATGATTTCGTCGCCAGTGATCTTCGCCACCCCCACAAACTCCGCACCGTCCGCCGCCCGCGCGTAGCGTCTGCCTGCTCGCGTGCTCGGCTCCACGAACGGCTCGAAGCCGAACCGCATGCTGTAGCCGTCGCTCGTCACGGCCACTGCATGCACCGGCGGCACGGCCCCTTCCTTTCGCGGCGTGATGTTCCCCGCCACGCGCGGATCGAGGCTATAGGCGTCCACGATCCGCTCGCCATCCTTCAACTTGAAGAACCGCTGGATCGGCTCGCCGTAGCCGGTGGATGCCGGGATATCGGTGATGCGCGACGTGTACGCGACGCCGAAGTTGCTGAAGAACACCACCGAGGACCGCGTGCTGCCCTGCAGCACCGCCATCACGGTGTCTCCTTCCCGGACGCGCGTGGACGCGACGTCCTTCACGTCCTTCTGCCGCTTCACCCACCCGTCGCGGGACACCAGCACGACGTTGTCTTCTTCGACGATGAAGTCCTCGGCGCTGTACTCCGCCTCGCCTTCGTCGCTCGAGATGCTGGTGCGCCGCGGGTCGCCGTACTTTTTCTGAATCTCCTCGATCTCGACGCGCACGATGTCCCACCGGCTCTCTTCGTCCTTCAGCAGCGTATTGATCTGCCGCATCCGACGGCGGCGATCCTCGAGCTCCTTTCGGATGATGAGGATCTCGAGCCGCGCAAGCCGGTAGATTTTCAGCTCGAGGATGGCATCGGTCTGGTCCGCGTCGAGCGCGAAGCGCTTGATGATCTGCTGCGCGGCATCCGCCTTCCCGTCCGACTTGCGCACGATCTTCAGGATCTCGTCGAGGGCGCCGAAGACTTGTTCGAACCCCTCGAGGATGTGCACGCGCTTCTGCAGCGACGCCAGTTCGTGCTCCAGCCGCCTGGTGACGACGTCGAGCCTGAAATGCAGGAAGTGCCAGAGCATCGCGTGCAGATCGAGCCGCTCGGGCCTCCCGACTTCGGGGTTCTCGGTGGGAATCAGGCACGTCAGGTTGACGATGAAGCTGGTTTGAAGCGGCGTGTGCTTGAAGAGATACGCCATCACCATCTTCTCGTCGGCGTCCTTCTTCAATTCCAGCGAAATGCGCACGTCGTCTGTGGACAAATCCTTGACGTCCACGAGCGGCGGCAGCTTGCGGCTGAGCACCACGTCCGCAATGCGTTCGACCAGCGTGGACTTGTTCACGGTGTAGGGCACACTCGTGATGTAGATTGTCTTCCCGCCGCGCGTGACGGGGCCTTCCTCCCACGTCGCCCGCAGGCGAATCGCGCCCGAGCCGGTCCTGTAGATTTCCTTGAGCTCCTCCGGCGAGTTGAGCATCTGGCCGCCGGTTGGAAAGTCAGGACCCTTGACGTACCGGCACAGCTGCACGCTCGTCAGGTCCGCATTGCCGAGCAGCTTGATGAGCGCCGTGCACACTTCGTTCAGGTTGTGCGGCGGAATGTTGGTCGCCATCCCGACGGCGATTCCCGTGGCGCCATTGATGAGCAGGTTCGGGATGCGCGAGGGGAGGACGACCGGCTCGGTACGGGTGCCGTCGTAGTTCGGACGGAACGGCACCGTCGCCTGATCGATTTCCGTCAGGATCTCGTCGCTGACGCGCGCGAGCCTGCACTCCGTGTAGCGCATGGCGGCCGCGCTGTCGCCATCGAGCGAGCCGAAGTTGCCGGAACCGTCAATGAGCGGATAGCGTAACGAGAAGGACTGCGCCATGCGCACGAGCGTCTCGTACAGCGCGGAGTCTCCGTGCGGGTGGTAGTTGCCCATCACGTCGCCGACGACCTTCGCGCACTTGCGATGCTTGACGTCGGCTGTAAGGTTCTGCTGCCACATCGTGTAGAGAATGCGGCGTTGCACGGGTTTCAGGCCATCGCGGACATCGGGGAGCGCGCGCGACGTGATGACCGAGAGTGCGTAATTGAGATATCGGGTCTGCGCCGCCTCATGCAACTCGACCGGCTCCGGCTCGCCTGCACCCGGGGGACGTCCACCCGTTTCGACGACACCTCCGCCGCCATCCGCATCGTCGAACAGCGAGCCGGTTTTCCGAGGGCGTTTGGACATGGAAGGTGAGGATACCAGACGACGGAGGGACGGAGTTTCACAACGAGGGAACGGAATTCACAACGGAGGAACGTGTCCGGTGGCGCGATGGACTCGAACGGAGCCGCCAGTGATAGTACTGGGAATGCTCTTGTGTGGAACAGGTCGATGAGCATGCCGTCCGGTGGTGCAAGGGCAGGACGGGATGAAACTCTCTGTTTCCAGAGATTCCGAATGAAAAGTACGCAAGTTGGGCAACCCGCAATTCAGGCCGTTGAGGAAGGATGTGCCGTACACAATGGCGCCTAACCTCTCTCTCCGTTACCTCCACCTCGACGTCTTCACCGATCGGCCTCTCGAAGGAAATCAGCTGGCTGTGTTTCCGGAACCTCGGGGTGCGGATACCGCGCTCATGCAGCGCATCGCGCGCGAGATGAATTTTTCCGAGTGCACGTTTGTCTTTCCGCCGGAGCGAGGCGGGGACATCAAGATGCGGATCTTCACACCAGGCGAGGAGCTGCCGATGGCCGGGCATCCCACAATCGGCACGACGTTCGCGCTCGCGGCGGAAGGGGGCATCGCGCGGGGCCGGACCGATGTGGTGTTCGAGCTTGGGGTTGGGCCCACGCTCGTGTCGCTCGAGTGGGCCGGCGACAGGCTGTCGTTCGCATGGATGACGCAGCAACTGCCGGCGTTCGGGGGCACGGTCACGAATCGCCCTGCACTTGCGGAAGCAATGGGCGTCTGCGCCTCGGACCTGCCCGCGGACCTTCCGGCGGAGGTCGTGTCGTGCGGCGTGCCCTTTCTGTTCGTGCCGCTTGCGTCACGGCGAGCCGTGGACGAGGTCGCGGTCGATCGCAAGGCGTTCTCACGCTGCTGCCGCGAAGCCGGGGTCGAGCAGATGCCGACGTTCTTCTTCACGACTGACGGCCAGGCCGAGGCTGGGGCGGCGCAGACCGTGTACAGCCGTATGCTCGCGCCCGGGTTCGGCATCAGTGAGGATCCCGCCACCGGAGGCGCCAGCGGTCCGCTCGGCTGCTACCTCCTCAAGCACGGCCTCGTCACGCCGGAGGCGGCACGAAACATCGTAAGCCTGCAGGGGGTTGCGATGCTGCGCCCAAGCCGGATTCACATCTCGATAGACAGCACCAACGGCGCCATCACACGCGTTCGCGTGGGTGGCCGGTCCGTGATGGTCGGGCGAGGGGAACTATCCCTCAATCCCTAATCCCTCATCCCTGGAGATAAGTGAGGGTCCGTTTTCAAGCAGCAGGCAACTTCCTGGTCACCCAGGTGGTCATGGCCCTCTGGTCCTGCACCACCGTCGTCTTGATCGGATCGAGCAGCTCGCCTCCGAGCCGCGCGGTGAGGCCCAGCAGGATTTCCTCGTCCACCAGGTAGCGCTCGCTGCCGTCGGGGAGTCGATGCCGGCGGCCGTTCACGCGCTGCACCTGGTCCTCGATGCCTATGGAGGACGCCAGCCGGGCGAACAGCATGCCGCCGGGCTTCAGCACCCGCCACATGCTCGTGAGCATCGCGTGAAACTGATCGTCGTCTGACGCGAAGTGCAATACGGCGCTCGCGAGCACCACGTCGGCGCAGGCATCCGGAAAGCTCATGGCCTCGATCGGCTCGACGCGGAAATTGCCGCCCGGGAGTTGCGGCGCGAGGTGGGATGCCAGTGCCCTCACGGCCTCAATGGCCCCGTGATCGCGATCGCAGCCGGCGAGGTCGTACCCGTTGCATAACAGGTACACCAGGTTGCGGCCGCTCCCGCACCCGGCGTCGATAATCCGCATGCCGGGCGCGATCCGCCCGCGGAGCAGCTGATCGAACACGTAAATGTCGATCTCGCCGAACTGTTCCCTGAGGTCGTTCATGCGCCGATCGCGTGCCGGACGACCGTGCCCGACACCGTGTCGGCGCCGATCGACACATAGAGCTCCCGATCGTGAATCGACAGGCTGAACGCCATGCGCCGCTCGAGGCGGGCGGCTACCAGGCCGATGAACGAGCGATCGATTGCGTGAATCTCGACGGCGTCCGCGCGGTGAATCCGCTCACCCTGCAGGTTGCGCAAGAACTGCCCGGCATCCTTGTGGGTGTAGACCGCCACCCGCGGCGACAGTTTCGACGCTTTGTGCAGCCGGGCTGCATCCGGCGTCCCGATATCGATCCAGGCCTGCAGCGCCCCAGTCAGATCACGAATCGCGATGGCGGGATCGTCCGGGTCGCACAGTCCGTGCGAGAACTCGATGCCGTCCGTGAATTCGAGCGCGTAGGCCAGCACGCGCGTGACCAGGTATTCCCCGGATTCAGACGGATGCCGCGCCACGCGCAGCGGCAGCGATTCGTACACCGACCGGTCCGAGTCGGACAGGTCGATGTCGAAGTTATAAACGGTTGAACCAAGCGCCATTCAACTGCAGACCGAAACCCGTCGATGACAACTAGTGTCCCGTCCCCGTGGATCGTGGCATAAGTCCCGGAGCGCGGCGCCCGTCTGGCAAGGCGCGAGGAGCGAACATATTGGGCATATTTGAGCGACGAGCAACGCCGCCAGGCGGGATGCCCCGCCCGGGAATTGTGTCGCGAACCACGGGGACGGGACACGAGCCACTGGTAACTGGCAACTTATCGTTGCACCCGGCCGGACGCGTCACCGCCCGCGAGCGCATCCACTTCCGCGACGCTGACCCCGGTTGAAGTCCCCGGGAATCGTCTGCTTCAACGCGCTCGCCGCAACGGCAAACCGAAGCGCCGCATCGTGCGTCCGTCCGCTGAGCAGGCCATAGATCAGCCCGCCGGCGAAACTGTCGCCCCCGCCGATGCGATCGACGAGCCGCACGACGTATCGCTGGCTGTGGTGCAGGGTCTTGCCGTCCCACAGGACGGCGCTCCAGCCGTTGTCGCTCGCCGACAGGCTTTCGCGGAGCGTGATCGCGATCATCGAAGGGCCCAGCTCGCGCGTGACACGCTCGGCGGCCTCGCGGTACGCGTTCACATCCAATGCCCCCGACGTGACGTCGGCGCCAGCCACGTCGATGCCCAGCACGCACTGGAGATCTTCCTCGTTGGCGATGACGACATCGACGTCGCGCATCAGCGGGCGCATGGCCTTCTGTGCCTGCGCCTGGGTCCAGAGCTTCTTGCGGTAATTGAGATCCACGCTGACGCGGGCGCCGGCGCGCCTGGCGGCCGCAACCGATGCGGTGGTCGCCGCGGCCGCCTTTTCGCCGAGCGCGGGTGTGATGCCGGTGACGTGAAACCACGCCGCGCCGGTCATCACTCGATCCCAATCGACCGCGTCTGCCGGGATCTCGCTGATCGCGGAGTTCGCGCGATCGTAAAGCACCGTCGAGGCACGCTGGCTCGCGCCGGTTTCGGTGAAGTAGACGCCCATGCGGCTGCCGCCACGCGCGATGCAGCCTGTTCCCACACCTTCGGCTCGCAGCGCACGCACGGCGGCGTCGCCGATGGCGTTCGACGGCAACCGCGTGACGTAGTGGCTATCGAGCCCGAACTGCGCGAGGCTCACCGCCACGTTGGCTTCCCCGCCGCCGAACGTCGCGCAGAGCATGGGCGACTGCAGCAGGCGCTCGAACCCGGGGGGGCCGAGCCGCAGCATCAACTCACCGAACGTCACGACGCGCGCGCTCATCGGGCGCCTCGAGCCGCGGCCACGTTCTCCACGATTCGCCGGGCGTTCGCGGTGAGCACGTCGAAGCGGCCGCTCTCGATCGCCGCGGCGTCGAGCAGCGACGATCCGGCCGTGACCGCGACCGCGCCCGCGCGAATCCAGTCGCCCGCGTTGTCCGGCGACACGCCGCCTGTCGGCATGAGCTTGACCTGCGGCAACGGCGCACGCACATCCCGGATGTACTGGGGTCCCAGCGCCGTCGCCGGAAAGACCTTGACGATGTCAGCGCCGGCGTCGTGCGCCTCGAGGATTTCCGTCGGCGTAAAACATCCGGGCGCCGCCGGCACGCCGCACTCGTGGCACGCGGCAATCACCTCGCGGCGGAACACCGGTGAGATCACGAACTGCGCGCCGGCGTCGACGACGGCCCGGACGGTCTCGGCGTCGAGGACCGTGCCCGCACCGAGCAGGAACCCCTCCGGCAGGGTGGGCGCAAGGCCGCGAATGAGTTCCACGGCGCCAGGAACGGTCATCGTGATCTCCAGGGCGCGAACACCCCCAGCGGCAATCGCGTCCACCACCGCGCGCAGTTTCCCCGGATCGCGCAGTCGTATCACGGCGACGACACCGAGCTCTTCAATCCGGCGCACGGTCTCACGGCGATCCTGCAGTGGTCTGGTCACGAACTCTTTCCTTGGTGAATCCAGCGGTGATCGGGATCCTCATGGAGCGCCATCCGCCGCTCGGCTCCCGCCATCGCCCAGAGGTAATACATCCGGTATCCCGGTGGCGCGGCGACGGGATGATACCCGTACGGCAGCAGAACCGCGTCGCCGTCGCGCACCACGTGGGCCACCGATTCGCCGTCCGCGGTGTAGAGCATCTGCTGACCGAATCCCTGCGACGGGGAAATGCGGAAGTAGTAGACCTCTTCGAGCACCGGTTCGCCGTCCTTGCCGTCGTGTTTGTGCGGCGGAAAGCTGCTCCAGTGCCCGGGCGGATTGAACGTCTCACCGACCATGAGGCGCTGGGCATGTCCGTCGGTGACAAAGATGTCGTGGACCTCGCGCGCATACGTGTCCCGGCCTCGCGCGTTCACGCGCACGTCGGCAGACGACACGAGCGCAGGAGCGCCCCCTTTTTCCGCCGGTGTCGAGACCAGTATGGCCTCGAGGTCTGACGAGGCGGCGACCGCAATCGGCTCGCCCGGCGGTATGTAGACCGCGGAGGCACGCTCGTCGAAGACGTCCCTTCGGCTGACGGAAAACGCACCGCCTGCAAACGCGACGGCGCCGGCGCCGGATTGCAAGACGAGAATCGTTTCCTCGCCGGCGGCGCTATACCGCTGCTCCGCGCCGGATTTGAGTCGAAGACGCCACGTGGTCAGCTCGCGTGCGCCTCCCTCCCCGCGCCGCTGGAGGAGCTGCAGGCCGTCGTGCCGAGGCAACCGGTACAGGGTGTCGCGCAGCATGGGGGACATGCTAACCTGCCCCCGAGTCATGTCGCGAAACCTTTTCGATCTGGATGGGCGAGTTGCGGTTGTGGTCGGTGGCACGAGCGGCATCGGGCGGGTCCTCGCCCTCGGCCTCGCCGACGCCGGAGCCCATGTTGTGGCCACCGCGCGGCGCGCACCCCTCGTTGAGGAAGTCGCCGCCGACATCGAGGCGCGAGGGCGGCGGACGCTGCGGGTCACCACGGATGTCCTCGACCGCCAGTCGCTGGGCCGCGCGGCGGACGCCATCCTTGATGCGTTCGGCCACATCGACGTGCTCCTCTACTGCGCCGGCACCACCAAGAAAGTGCCGACGCTCGAGATGACGGACGAGGACTGGCAGCGGATCATCGAGACGAACCTGACCGGCGCGGTGCGGACGTATCAGGTCTTCGCCAGGCCGATGATCGAACGGAAATCTGGACGAATTATCGGCATCGCCTCGCTGTCGTCGTTTGTCGGCCTCCACGAGGTCAGCGCGTATACCGCGTCGAAATCGGGAATCGCGGGGCTGACCCGTGCGCTGGCCGTGGAGTGGGCGCCGCACGGGGTCAACGTCAATGCCATCGCGCCCGGCGTGTTCCGGACCGACCTGAACACGGCGATCCTCGATGGGCCGCGCGGGCAGGAATTTCTCCTCCGCACGCCGATGAAGCGCTTTGGCCGGCTCGAGGAGCTGGTCGGCGCCGCCGTGTATCTCGCGTCCGACGCGTCCACGTTCGTCACCGGGCAGATCCTCGCCGTGGACGGCGGCTTCCTCGCGAGCGGGGTGAACCAGTGACGGTCGCCCCCGCCCTGGTCATTACGCCGCGCGACAACGTCGCGACGGCGCTCGAGACACTCGACGCCGGACGTGTCGTCGAGGTCAATGGACAGCAGATCACGATCATCGATCCCACTCCGCGCGGCCACAAAATCGCGCTCCGGCCGATTCGCGCGGGAGAGTCCGTCATGAAGTACGGAAGCACGATTGGAACGGCAATCGTAGACATCGCGCCCGGGGCTCACGTTCATACGCACAACGTGGCAAGCGGCCGGGGACGCGGCGACCTGCACCCCGAAGCCGGCGCGCCCCGGATCGCCGAGCCGCCCGACGTGTCGCCGGTCACCGGCAGAACCACGCAATGAACACAGCCACGTTCCTCGGCTATCGCAGGCCGGACGGGCGGGTGGGCACGCGGAATCACCTCCTGGTGGTGCCGACGGTGATCTGCGCATCCGTGGTGGCCGAGCGCATCGCGCTTGCGGTCGCGCCGGTTGGCGCGGCGCTTCCGCATCTCGCCGGTTGCGGTCAGCTCGGGCCCGATCGACGCGTCACGCAGGACACGCTCGAGGCCTACTGCGGTCATCCGAATGTCGGGGCCGTGCTCGTCGTCGCGCTCGGATGCGAACAGATCATCGCGCAGCAACTGGCCGATGCCGCGCGCGCCGCCGGCAAGCGTGCCGCCATCCTCGCCATCCAGAGCGAAGGCGGCACCGTGCGGACTACGGCGCGAGGCATCGAGATCGCGCGGGCGCTCGCCGCCGAGATCGAGGCCGAGCCGCGCGTACCGTGCGACCTCGCATCGCTGATCCTCTGCGTGAAATGCGGCGGGTCGGATTACACGTCGGGGCTTGCCGCCAACCCGGCGCTGGGGCGCGTCGCCGATCGGCTCGTGGACGCCGGGGGTACGGCCGTGCTCGGGGAGATCGCGGAAATCATGGGGGCCGAGCATCTGCTGGCGGCGCGCGCGGTGTCCCCGGAACCGGCGGCCCAGCTGCTTCGCATCATCAGCCGGGTCGAGGCCGAAGCGATCGCGCTTGGAGTCGACATCCGCGGGACCCAGCCTTCGCCCGGCAACATTCGCGGCGGACTCACCACCATCGAGGAAAAATCTCTGGGCGCGACGCATAAGGGTGGCGAGCGCACACCGCTCACCGATGTCGTGCCCTACGCGGGCCGCATCACGAAGCGCGGGCTCACGGTCATGGATACCCCGGGACTCGACGTCGAGTCCGTGACGGGGATGGTGGGTGGCGGCGCGCAGGTGGTTGTCTTCACGACCGGCCTCGGCACGCCGACCGGAAATCCCATCGCACCGGTCATCAAAATCACCGGCAACGCGCAGACGGCGCAATCGATGGCGGACAACCTGGACGCAGACGTCAGCGGCATCCTCGACGGGCGGGAAACACTCGATGGGGCCGCCGCGCGATTGTTCGACGAGGTGCTCGCCGTCTGCTCCGGCAAGAGCACCGCCGCCGAGCGTCTCGGCCACCGCGAGTTTGCGATTCATCGCCGCAACCCGACCATCTGAAAATCCTTATGGCGACGACGACCGCGTCCCCTCTGGCCCCCTCCGGCGCCGCGCGCGCCGGAGGGTTCCGCTGGATCATCTGCGCGATGCTGTTCCTGGCGGCGACGATCAACTACGTCGATCGCCAGGTGATCGGGTTGCTGAAACCGACGCTGCAGGAGCAGTTCGGCTGGAACGAACTGGATTATGCGGACATCGTGTTCGCGTTCCAGCTGGCGTACGCCATCGGGTATGCCTTTGCCGGCCGGCTGATGGACAAGCTCGGCACGAAGCGGGGATTCGGGTTGGCCCTGCTCGTCTGGAGCCTTGCCGCGATGGCGCATGCGGAAGCGCCCGCGTTGGGCGGGGCCGTGGCCGCAATCCTCGCCACAGTCGGCCTCAACTACTCAGCCTCCGTCGCCGGCTTCATCGCCGTCCGCTTCGCGCTCGGACTCGGCGAGTCGGGAAATTTCCCGGCGTCGATCAAGACCGTCGCGGAATGGTTCCCGAAGCGGGAACGCGCGCTCGCCACCGGCATCTTCAATTCCGGAACCAACGTCGGAGCGGTCGTGACGCCGCTGGTGATCCCCTGGATCACCTATACCTACGGGTGGTACTGGGCCTTTGTCGCCACCGGGGCGTTCGGATTGCTGTGGCTCGCGATCTGGTGGCCGATCTATGGCTCACCCGCCACCCACCCGCGCGTTGGCGCGGCGGAGCTTGCCCTCATCCAGAGCGACCCCCCCGACCCCCCCGCGCGCATTCCGTGGCTGACTCTACTGACTTATCGACAGACATGGGCGTTCGCGATCGGCAAGTTCGGAACCGATCCCATCTGGTGGCTGTACCTGTTCTGGATCCCCGACTTCCTGCACCGACGCCACGGCATCAACCTGCAGTCGATGGCGCTGCCCCTGGTGATCATTTATCTGGTTGCCGACGTCGGCAGCGTCGGGGGAGGATGGCTGTCGTCCACGCTGCTGAAGCGGGGCTGGAGCGCCAACTGGGCGCGAAAAACCGCGATGCTGGCCTGCGCGCTCGCCGTCGTGCCGATGGCATTCGCGGCGAAGGTCGAGAGTGAGTGGGTCGCGGTCGGCTTGTTGGCGATTGCGACGGCCGCGCACCAGGGTTGGTCGTGCAACCTGTTTACGCTGCCGTCAGACATGTTTCCACGCCACGCCGTCGGGTCCGTCGTCGGAATTGGCGGCATGGCCGGTGCCATTGGCGGGATGTTGATCGCGAAAATCACCGGGTACGTGCTGGAGGCGACGGGCAGCTACGTGCCGATTTTCTTCATTGCTTCGTCGGCGTATCTCGTGACGCTCGGCATCGTGCATCTGCTTGTCCCCCGTCTCGAGCGGGTTGATCTGACGGATTCGATATGAAAGTAGACACCAGCGTAATCGGGACCGGGGCGGCCACGGCCAACCTCTCGCCGGCCGACATGCGGCCAATCGTGGACGAAGCCTTGCGGCCAATTCCACCCGGAGCGCGCGTCCTGGCGATCGTGTCCGACCGCACGCGCGACGACAACACGCCGGAGCTCTTTCCGCTGGTCTCGCAGGCACTCGCCCGGTCCAAGGCGGCGAGGCTCGACGTACTCATCGCCCAGGGGACGCACGTGGTCATGAACGACGCCGACAAGCGCGCGAAAATCGGCGCCGGGGTCGCTTCCCTCCCTCTTCTGGGTACGATCTACGACCATCACTGGGATCGAGACTCGGAGCTGACCACCCTCGGCACCATCGGCGCCGACGTGATCGCGGCCGAAACGGGGGGGCTGCTCCGCGAATCGGTGAGCATCCGCCTGAACGCGCGTCTCGCGCCAGGCCTGTACGACGCCGTCCTGGTGATCGGCGCCACGGTTCCACACGAGGTCGCCGGATTTGCCGGGGGCGCGAAGTACTTTTTCCCAGGCGTCGCAGGCCCTGAACTCACCCACCTGACCCACTGGCTCGGTGCGCTGGCGACGATCGAGCGGGTCATCGGGCGGGTGGAGACACCGACGCGGCGATTGATTGAAGCCGCCGCCGCATTCGTGAAGACCCCCGTCATCGCGTTCACAACTGTGTCCACACGCGACGAGACCGGACTGAAGACACGCGCGCTGTTTGCCGGCGATCTCCGGGCAACCGTTCGCCGGGCGGCCGAAGTCAGCCAGCAGGTGCACGTCCGCTACACCGGCCGCCGCTACAAGCGGGTCGTCGCGGTCCTGGACGACCACTACGACGAGCTGTGGGTGGGCGGCAAGGCGAGCTACAAGCTGGGAAGCATCATCGAGCGCGGCGGCGAGCTGATCATCTATGCACCGCATCTCTCGGCCATTTCGGCCACCCACGGCGCGCTCATCGAAAAATACGGGTACGCGCCGCTCGAACGCGTGCGCGACATGGTCGAGGGCTCCGACGAGTTGCGCGCCAACCTCTGCGTCGCCGCGCACCTGGCTCACGTCAGCTACGCCGGTGACAGAGGGGCGGACGGCACCGTGACCCCGCGGTACCGGATTACGCTCGCGGCGAATCTGCCAGAGGCGACCTGCCGCCGCGTGAACCTCGGCTACCTCGACATGCGCACGTTCAACCCGCATGCCTTCCGCGACGATCCCGACACACTGCTGGTGGAGCAGGCGGGCAGAGATCTGTATCTGGTCGAGCGCACGTAGGGCCGCCAGATCAGAGAGCGGGTTTCCCGCTCGAGCCCCGGACGATCAGCTGCGGCGGAATCACGACCGATCGGAATCTGTCTGACGGCGTGGGACCAATCCGATCGAGCAGCAGTTCAGCTGCCTGCCTGCCTTGATCGTCGCGCGACCAGCTCACCGTGGTCAGGGGGACGCGCAGCAGGTCTCCGAGCGTGATCTCGCCCGCCCCGACGATGGCGATGTCGTCGGGAACCCGCAGTCCGGCTTTCCAGATCGCCTTCATGGCGCCAATCGCTGACGGGTCGTTGGCGGCAAACACCGCGTCCACGCGCGGCCTCAGCCCGAGCAGTCTCTTCATCGCGCGAGTGCCGTCCGTCTCCATGAATCCTCCCCGTACCATTCGCTCGGGTTTGATCCGTACGCCGTGCTCCTTGAGCGCAACGCGGTAGCCACCGGCGCGCCGTTTGGAGTGAGCAATCGGCGGTCCCATGATGTGGCCTATGGCCTTGCGGCCCTGCTCGATTAGATGCGCCGTCGCCAACCGTCCCACCTCCACGTCGTCTGTGATGACGCGGTCGCACCGGACGGCGGGGTGATCGTCGCGATCGATCATCACCAGGCCGATTCCCAGGCTCTCGAGCCGCTGCAGGAGATCGGTGTTGCCGGTCGCGTTCACTGAGGCCAGGATGATCCCGTCAACCTGTCGCTGGCGAAGCATCTCGAGCTCGGCGCGCTCCTTGGCGGGATCCTCGTTCGAGCTGCAGAGCAGCAGCCCATAACCGCGGGCGCTGACAACCGACTCCAGCCCGGCGACGATCTCGACGAAGAACGAATGCATCAGGTCCGGAATGACGACGCCGAGTGTGTGGGTGCGACGGAGCGTGAGGCTGCGGGCCACGGCGTTCGGCTGGTAACCGAGCTCGGCGACCTTGGCCAGCACGCGGGCGCGGGTCGCATGTCCGATGTCTTCGCGGTTGTTGAGGACCTTCGAGACGGTCGTGATCGAGACACCGAGCTCCGCGGCAATCCGCTTCATCGTGGTGATGGGGGCCATGCGTCTCAGAGACCTCCGTCCCCTCCGCTACCTCGGAGCCCCCCACACCGGCCCATTCGGGAACTGATAGGCGGCGCGGGTCTCAGGCCTGATCTCGCTGCTGTAGCCGGGCGCGATGGGCGCCACGTAGCGGGCGTTCCGGATGACGCACGGATTCACGAAGTGCTCGTGCAGGTGATCGACGAACTCGGTCACGCGGTCGTCCATCCGGCCTGACACACGGAGGAAATCAAACATCGACAGGTGCTGCACGAGCTCGCACAGGCCCACGCCGCCAGCGTGCGGACAGACCGGCACGCCGAACTTGGCCGCCATCAGGATCACCGCCAGGTTTTCGTTGACGCCACCGAGACGGCAACTGTCGATCTGGCAGAAGTCGATGGCGCCCGCCTGCAGCAGTTGCTTGAAGATGATCCGGTTCTGCGCGTGCTCGCCGGTCGCCACGCCGATGGGCCTGACCGCCTTCGCGATCGCGGCATGCCCCAGCACGTCGTCCGGGCTCGTCGGCTCTTCAATCCACAGGAGATCGAAGCGTGCAAGGGCGCGCACGCGTTCGATCGCCTCGTTGACATCCCAGCGCTGGTTGGCGTCGATCATCAGCTTGTTCTGTGGGCCGATCTCCTGTCGCACGAGTCCCACGCGGGCGGCGTCGTCTTCGGGTGACGCGCCAACCTTGACTTTGAAATGCGTCCATCCTTCCGCCAGCGCCCCGCGGCACAACCCGCGAATCTTGTCGTCTGAATACCCGATCCAGCCCGCCGACGTCGTATACGCCGGGTAGGCCTCGTGAAGCAGCCGCGCTTCGCGCTCCGCCTTCGTCCTGTCCTGCCGCGCGAGCATGTCGAGCGCCTCGTCCGCCGTCAGCGCGTCTGTGATGTAGCGGAAGTCGATACAGGCCACCACCTGTTCCGGCGTCATGTCCACGAGCAGCTTCCAGACCGGCTTCTTCTCGCGTTTGGCGTGCAGGTCCCACACGGCATTGACGATTGCCGCCATCGAGATATGGATGACGCCTTTCTCTGGCCCGAGCCATCGAAGCTGGCTGTCGGAGGAGAGTTCGCGCCAGAACGCCGCCGGCGCCTCTGTGATGTCCTCGAGCGTGCGCCCGACGACCAGCGAGCGAAAGGCGCGGATCGCCTCGACGCACACCTCGTTGCCGCGGCCGATGGTGAAGGTGAAGCCGTGCCCTTCCAGATCTCCGTCGGTCTTCAGAATGACGTAGGCCGCGGAATAGTCCGGGTCCGGGTGCATCGCATCCGTGCCGTCCGCCGTGCGTGAAGTGGGGAAGCGAATGTCAATGATTTCCAGGTCGCGAATTTTCATCAGGTTCCTGTTCCGTGCGTCGAACGAATGCGATCGAGCGCGACGGCGGCGACGATGATGCCGCCCGTGACGATCTGCTGCACCCAGTTCGCCAGGCCCTTCTGCGAGCAGCCGATCTGAATAATCGTCATGATCGCGGCGCCGATGAGCGTGCCGGACACCGTGCCGCGACCGCCCGACAAGCTTCCGCCGCCGATGATCACGGCGGCAATCACGTCGAGCTCGAGGCCCACCGCAACGGTCGGGTCGCCCACCGACAGTTTCGAAAACTGAAGCAGTCCGGCAAACCCCACGAAGGCCGCCGACAGCGCGTACACCGTCACCTTCGTCCGCGTAACCGCCACGCCGCACAGCCGCGCCATGCGCTCGTTCGACCCGATCGCGAACACATGGCGTCCGAACCGCGTGTAGCGAAGAAGCCCGGCGACGAGAACCGCGAGCGCGATGACAGCCCAGATCCCGGACGGCAGAAGCGTCTCGCCGCGGCTGACGCGCAGGAGATCGTTCAGCCACGTCGCGGGCGCCTCGATCCGCCGCTCTTCCGCGAAGCCCTTCGCCGCGCCACGGATCACCAGCATTGTCCCCAAGGTGACGATGAACGGGACCACTCGAAGCTGCGTGATGAGCACGCCGTTGACCAGGCCGCAGAGCGCGGCCGCCGCAATGGCGGCAAGCGCCGCCAGGAGGGGACTGACGTCCATGCGCAGGAGCTGGGCGATGACGACTGTGCTCAGCGCGATCATCGAACCGACAGACAGGTCGATGCCGCCCGCGACAATCACGATGGTCATGCCGACGGCCGCGATGCTGACGATTGCCATCTGGCGGGCCATCAACTCGAGATTCGTAGGGGCGAAGAATTGCGGGCCGACGAGCACGCCGAAAATGACGGCCACGAGCACGAGCCCGAGGAATGTGCCAGCGCGCTCGACGATGGCGCGGGTCGTCATGCCCCGGCCGCTCCGCTGGTCACCGCCACCATGAGCTCGTGCTCGGAGAACGCCTCGGCCGGAACGGCGTCGCCGAGCCGTCCGCGCTGCATGACGGCAATGCGATCGCACAAGCCGAGAAGCTCGGGCAGGTAGCTGCTGACCATCAGTACCGCGCGGGGCCGGCGGCCGGGGGCATCCGCGACCAGCGCGTCGATGAGCCGGTAGATTTGGGCCTTGCTCCCCACGTCGATGCCGCGCGTCGGTTCGTCGAGCACGAGGATGTCCACGTCATGATGCAGCAGGCGCGCGATCGCGATCTTCTGCTGGTTGCCGCCGGACAGCTCACCGGCCTTCTGCGTGGGCCCGGCGCACTTGATGGCAAGCTCCGAGATCCAGCGTGATGCGGCCGCGTGCTGGCGTGACGGAGAGAGCAGCCCCACGACGCCGAACGGCGAGAGCCTGCTCATCGTGAGGTTGTCGGCGACATCGAGCGTAGAAGCAAGCCCCTCCTCCTTGCGGTCCTCGCTGAGGAACCCCATCCCCTGGCCCCATCGCTCGTGCGGCCGCGCCGCACCGGAGTACACCCCGACGCGCACGCGGCCGCTTCGGATCGGCTCCAGGCCGAACAGCGTGCGCAGCAGGTGCGTGCGTCCGGAGCCGAGCACGCCGGCGATGCCGAAGATCTCGCCACGGTGGAGCGTGAACGTGGCCGACCCTGGCTCGAGCCCTGTCACTTCGAGGATCGCCTCGCCGCGCGTCCGCGGGGTTCGGGGGAACAAGTCGCCCACCGAACGGCCGACCATGAGGGCGACGATGTCGTCGTGGGTGGCGTCCTTCGTGTCGCCGCCGCCGGCATGACGGCCATCGCGCAGCACGATGAACCGGTCGGCGACGCTCTTCACTTCTTCGATGAAATGGGAAATGTAAACGATCGCGTGCCCCTGCGTCTTGAGGTGGCGGAGCAGCGCAAACAGATGCTCGACATCCGCTCGGCCGAGACTGCTTGTCGGTTCGTCGAGCACGAGGACCCGGCATCCGACCGCGATCGCGCGGGCGATCTCCACCAGCTGCTGCGCCGCCACGGACAGACCGCCGACGACGGCGTCCGGCGGAATGTCGTCGTGACCGAGCTCGGCAAGCGCGCGGACGGCCGTGTCGCGCATCCGGGCCCAATCCACGAGGCCGAACCTTGTCGGCTCGGCCCCCATCATGATGTTTTCCATCACGGTGAGGTGGGGCGCGAGCGACAGCTCCTGGTAGATCATCGCGACTCCGGCGCGCCGGGCATCCTGGGGGCGCTCGGGGATAAATGGACGGCCGTCGATCGCGAGCTGTCCCGCGTCCGGCTGGAGGGCACCCGACAGGATGCTCATCAGCGTGCTCTTGCCGGCGCCGTTCTGGCCGATGAGCCCGCAGATTTCTCCTTCGGCGACGGAAAGATCGACGCCGTCGAGCGCGATGGTCGCGCCGAATGCCTTGCGGATGCCGCGCATCTCGAAGCGCGGCGCCGGGACCGGCGCCGGCGTCCCGGTCATTGTGAAAGATCCGGATGGAGCAGCTCTTTCATCGCCGGCTGGTCCATGTTCTCGCGCGTGACGACTTGCACGCCCGTGTCGATGCGCCGTTCGACCGGCTGTCCCCTGATGTGCGCGACGAGGGTCGTGATGGCGAGGTACCCCATCTTCACCGGGTCCTGCACCACGAGGCCGTCCAGTGTGCCGTCCTGCAGCCCTTTCACCAGGTTGTCCGACGAGTCGAAGCCGACGAAGTGCAGCTTCCCCGCCCAGCCGTTGTCCTTGAGCACGCGCATCGCCGCGAAACTCGACGACTCGTTCGCGCAGAAGATGCCGTCGATGCTCAGGCTTCCGTCAGACTTCCTGTAGCTGCTGAGAATCGACTCCGTCCGTTTGTACGCTTCCTCGACGTCGGTGCCGACGTATTGGTTCGCGCTGACGACCTCGACGGTTGGATGCGCCTTCATCGCGGCGAGGAAGCCTTCCTCACGCTTGCTGGTGCTGTCGTGTCCTTCGGCGTATCGCAGCAGGACCACCTTGCCCTTTCCACCCATCGCCTGGATCAGCCGCTCGCCGCCGAGCTGACCGCCCTTGACGTTGTCGGTGGCCACGAAGCTCACGTAGTTGTCCCCCTTCAGGCCCGAGTCAAAGATCACGACCGGGATTTTCTTGCTGATCGCGTCGTTGACCGGACCGACGAGCGCGGCCTCGTCGAGCGGCGCGAGCGCGATGCCGGACACTCCGCGGCTGATGAAACCTTCGACCTCGGAGACCTGCGAGTCGCGGTCGTCCTCGCGCAGCGGACCGCGCCAGATCACCTCGACCCCAAGCTCCTTGCCCGCCCGCATCGCGCCCGCGCGAATGCTCTGCCAGAAATTATGCGTGGTGCCCTTCGGAATCATCGCGACCGATAGCGTTGCACCAGATGAGGAGGCGGGTTGGCCTCCGCCGCTGCACGCACCGAGGCCGATTGCCGCGGATGCGGTTGCCGCCGCCAGGACTACTGCCGCGAACACTCGCTTCATACGCTGCGCTCCATTGAAGACACGTCGAGATTCCAGAATCGCCGCGCGGTGCCGCCGAGCACGGCGTCCCGTTCCGCTGCCGGGCGGCCGTCGAGGGCGGTCCGCACCACGTCGAGCACGGCCCGATACTCCCCAGCCACCGTGCACACAGGCCAGTCTGACCCAATCATCAGCCGATCCGGCCCAAAGCTGTCCAGCGCCGCCTGGATGTAGCGGTGCAGGTCTTCGGTCGTCCAATGCCGCCAGTCGCCTTCAGTGACCAGACCGGACAGTTTCGCATACACGTGCGGGAGCGCGGCCAGCCGATCGAGATCCCGGCGCCAGACGTCAAAGCCGCCGCCGAGGATGTCGGGCTTGCCGAGATGATCGAGCACGAGCCGCTGATCGGGCAAGGCCGCGGCAAAGTCGATGGCCGCCGGCAGCTGCCGAGCGTACACCAGGATGTCGTACGTGAGCCCATGGCGTGCCAGCCGCGAGACGCCACGCCGGAAGGCGTCGCCGAGCAGAAAGTCGTCGGGTTCAGCCTGAACGACGTGGCGGATGCCGACGAGCTTGGGGTGCGACGTGAGCATCTCGAGGCACGCGTCGAGGTCCGGGCCACGCAAATCGACCCATCCGACCACGCCGGCAATAAAGGGATGCTGCCCGGCAAGCGTCAGCAGCCAGCGCGTCTCGTCGAGTGTCTGCCGCGTCTGCACAGCGACACACGCGTCCATCCCCGCGGTGCGCAGTGCAGGCGCCGCATCCACCGGGAGGAAATCGCGCCGCAGCGGCGCCATGCGGTCGTCGATCCAGTCGTACTCCGCCGCGTTGTGCTGCCAGAAGTGCACGTGCGCGTCGATGCGGACCGCGTGCGCCATGGCCTACGCACCCACGGACGGAATCTGGACCGCGCCTTGTTCGCTCGATTCATAGCAGGCTTCCACGATCGCCATCGTCTTGATCGCATCGTCCACCGAGCTGACGAGCGCCGGGTCCTCCCCCGCGACGACGCGCTGAAGGTTCGACATCGGGCCTTCGAAGGCCTCGGTGAACCACGATCCGCGCAGCGGAACTGCCCGCCATGCCTCGTCCGAAAAGAGTTCCATGGTGTCGGGCGGGCCGCTGGGGTACGACAAATTGACGCCCCAGGTGAGGCGGGCGGCCCCAAGCGTCCCCTCAACAAGCAGCAGCGACTCGCGATACCTCGGGCCCGCGCGGTGCGTGTGGTTGAGGACGAGCGAGCAGCGGATGCGTTCGCCGTAGTCGAGGATGATCGAGCTGCGCGTGTCGCGCAGCCGCGGCAGCTCCGGGTGCGAAACCGCGCGACAGTACGCACCTTCGGGCTCGCCGGCGATCGATCGGATTGCGTCGAGATAATGGATCGAGTGATAGGGCACTTCCAGCCTCGGCGTTCCCTCGAGGCTCGGCCAGTTGTGCCACGGCTGGTCGATGACGATACGCACGTCCACGTCCACGAGCGTCCCGAGCGTGCCCTGCTCGATCAGGTCGTGCAGCGCGAGCATGTTCGGACTGAAACGCAACTGGAGGTTGACCGCCGCCACGAGCCGTCTCTTCCTGGCAATCTCCCGAATGCGCCTCGCCTCCGCGAGATCGCGGCCCATCGGCTTCTGCATCAGCACGCCGGATCCCTCGGGCAGCCGCTCGAGGATGCCCGCAATCTGGTCGCCGGGTACCGCAAGGTCGTACACCGTGTCGCGAAGGGCGCACGCCTCGTCCAGTGAATGGAACACGCGATCGACCTTGAACAGCGCAGCCGTCTCGCGGGCGACGGCGCAGTTCACGTCGTAGACGCCGGCAACCGGGTAGCCGAGGCGGCGATACACCGGAAGGTGCGCCGTGCGGACGATGGCACCGCTGCCGATGATGGCGATCGCACGGGGTTGCGACGGCCTTGGCCAGGCCTGGGTGAGATCAGTCATCGCGCGCGCCTGTCAGCTCGGGCGCGCGGCTTGGGGGACAGGTGCGGCGGCGCCGGCGCGTTCGAGGCTGAAGACCGGCTCCATCCGCGCCCACCAGTCGCCCGGTGCGGCGCCCGGGGGCGCTTCCTGCATCGAGCGCATGAGGGTTTCCCACTCGGTGACCCGCGGATGGGAACCGTGGTGCGCGGCGAAGCACCGGCGATAATCGGGGCCTTCGGTTTCGACGACCATCACCAGACGGCGCCCGAGCATGTAGATGTCCATGTCCTGAACACCTGCGCGGCGGAGGCTGGCGAGAACCTCGGGCCAGACGCGCCGGTGGTGGACCTTGTACCCCTCGAGCGCGGCCTGGTCGTCCTTTAAGTCGACTGCGAGCACGGTGCGCGTTATCATCCCCCCTGCCTTCGCGGTGGGACTATTTCACAGTTCAGGCGCGGAGTCAAAGAAACATCTCTGAAATTGCGTTTACTTTAGCGTTAAAGTGTGGCTTCGGCTCACGGCCGGACTCGTGTAGGATGGCGCCCGGTTCCGCAGGTCGGCTATAGGGAACGAAGGGAGAGGGTAATGAAGCGTGTGTGCTTTCTCGCTATCGTGTTGCTCGCCGCGATGGCGAGCGGGGTCCATTCGCAGGAATTCCGCGGGAGCATCTCGGGGCGCGTGACTGACAGCTCGAAAGGCAGGCTGCCGGGCGCGACCGTGACCGTGACGAACGTCGCCACGAACGTCGGGTCAACGACGACGACGAATGGGGAAGGCGAGTACAACGTTCTGTACCTCACGCCAGGCACGTACACGCTCACCATCGAGCTGTCCGGCTTCAAGAAGATGGTCCGCGAGGGCCTCGAAGTAAGGATTGGCGACAAGCTCGCGGTGGACACAACCCTTGATGTGGGCCGCGTTGAAGAAACGGTTTCGGTGACTGCTGAATCTCCCTTGCTCGAAACTCGCAGCGGGTCGGCCGGCCAGGTCATCGGCGAGAAACAAATCTCGCTGATGCCACTCTCCGACGGCAACCCGTTCGCGCTCGCGCGACTGGTTCCCGGCGTCGCCTATACCGGCGACCTCAAGTTCTCGCGCCCGTTCGACAACGCTGGCACGTCGGCGATCAATGCCGATGGATCGACCGGCGGCAATGAATTCACGCTGGATGGGTCGCCGAACATGGCGAGCGGACGGCGTGTCGCGTTCGTGCCGCCGGCGGGGGCGGTGTCGGAGTTCAAGGTGTCAACCGCGAGCTTCGACGCCTCGGAGGGCCACACCGCCGGCGCCATGGTCAACGTGACCCTCAAGAGCGGGACGAATCGTGTAAAGGGAGAGGCCTACGAGTACATGCGGCGAGACAGCCTGTCCTCCACCGACTTTTTCGTGAAGAAGGCCGGTCAGGAGAAGCCCAAGGTCACCTACGATCGGCCTGGCTTTTCGCTGGGAGGGCCGGTGTTCATTCCCGGGCTCTACGACGGGCACGACCGGACCTTCGCGTTCGGCGCGGTGGAATGGCTCTACGACGAGTTCCCTGAGCCAGGGCCGCGTACCGTGCCCTCGCTGAAAATGCGCGCCGGTGATTTTTCTGAGCTCCTCGCCCAGAACATCCTGATTTACGATCCGGCCACCGCCCAGCGGGTCGGGGCGCGCGTCGTCCGCACACCCTTCCCTGGGAATGTCATTCCCACCAACCGTCTGAACCCGATCGCGCTGCAGCTGATGAAGTACTACCCGGAGCCGAATCAGGCGGGCAATCAGGGCACCAACAATTACTTCTCGAGCAATCCGCGGTCAGACTCGTTCTACTCGGTGTCCACCCGCGTGGATCACCAGCTCACCTCCAAGCAGCGCGCGTTCGTGCGCTACACCCGGAACAACAGGCGCGAGTCGCGCGGCGCCTACTTCGGCGAGGTCAACGGCGTGGTGCCGACCGGCAATTTCCTCTACCGGATCAACGACGGTGTCACCGCCGACCACGTCTACACCATGAACTCGACCTCCGTCCTCGACGTGCGCGCCGGCTGGCAGCGGTTCCAGGAGCCGAACGTCCGGCAGCACCAAGGCCTGGTCGATCCGGCCACGCTCGGGTTCACGCCGGCGGTGACCGGACTCTTCGGCGGCACGAGATATTTTCCGCTGGTCGACGTCGGCAGTTTTTCCGGCCTCGGCGACAACCTCGCGGCGACGACGACGCACAGCATTTACTCGTTCCAGCCGACCTACACGCGGCTGGCCGGCAGCCATGCGATCAAGGCAGGCTACGACTGGCGGATGTACAAGGAGTTCAGCGTCAACCCCGGACGTGCGGGCGGCGAGTACCAGTTCCGGGGAAACTTCACCAGGGCGCAGGACAACTCATCGGATCAGTTCGGGCAGGCGTTTGCCAGCTTCATGCTCGGACTGCCGACCGGGGGCTCGCTCGACCGCAACGGTGAACGGCTGAATCACACGATGTTCAACGCGGTATTCGTCCAGGACGACTGGAAAGTGTCGAGCCGCCTGAGCGTCAACCTCGGCCTCCGGTACGAGCTCGAGGGCGCGACCAGGGAGTCGCAGAACAGGAACGTGCGCGGCTTCGATCCCACCGCGGGCCTCAGCATCACGGGACCGGCGAAGGCCGCGTACGCAGCGAACCCGATTCCGGAGCTGGCGGTTTCGGCATTCAACCCGGTCGGCGGACCACAGTTTGCGAGCGATCAGAATCCCGGCTTCTGGGACGCGGACACCAACAACATTCAGCCGCGTGTCGGGTTCGCCTTCCAGATCAATCAGAAGACGGTGCTGCGCGGCGGTGCGGGCGTCTACGCCGTGCCGAACATCATCGGGAGCATCGTGCAGCATGGTTTCTCCCAGAGCACGCCGTTCGTCGCGTCGAACGATCTGGGACTGACCTTTGTCGGCACGCTGGCGAATCCATACCCGACCGGTGTGCTGGCGCCCATCGGGTCAACGAAGGGCGCCGATACTTTCCTCGGTCAAGGGATCGGGCGCTTCGCATCGCTCGACTTGAAGAATGGTCAGAACGCGCGCTTCCTCGTCAGCCTCCAGCGCGAACTGCCGGGCCAGTGGCTCCTCGAAGTCGGGTATACCGGCAGCCGCGGTTTTGACCTCACGACGGACTTCGATCTGAATCCAATCCCGGAACGGTTCCTGTCGACCAGCCGCGTGCGGGATCAGGGTACCATCGACTTCCTCGGCGCCCAGGTGGCAAACCCGTTCGCCGGCCTGATTCCCGGCACGGGCCTCAATGGCTCGGTGACCCGGGGTCAGCTGCTGCGGCCGTACCCCCAGTTCACTGGCGTAACCAGTAACTCGAGCGACGGCTCGACGAGGTACAACTCGGCGCAGATGAAGCTGGAGCGGCGCTTCGCCAAGGGATACAGCCTGCTGGTGGGATACACGCTTTCCCGGTTCCTCGAGCGCGGCTCGAAGCTGAACGCGACCGACACGCAATACGAGGAACGCCCGGCGTCGGCTGATACGCCGCACCGGTTGTCGCTCATGGGCACGTGGGAGCTGCCCTTCGGGCAGGGGCGTCATTGGGCCAGCAACGCCAGCCGGTTCGCCGACGCGATCATCGGAGGATGGAGCCTGCAGGCGATCGGACAGTTCCAGACCGGCTTCCCGATCAACTTCGGGAACCTCTACTACAACGGCGATCCGTCCAACCTGAAGGTTCACTACTCGAGCAACACAGACGTCCCGGTCTTCGACATCAGCGGGTTCTACTTCCACGATGCGGCGGTGCAAACAAATGGGGTCGATGACTTCACCAAGCAGCGCAACGACCAGCGGATCCGGCTGGGGAGCAATGTCCGCTACTTTCCGTCGCGCATCGATGGGATTCGCAGTCCGTCGCTGAAAACGTGGGACATTTCACTCGTCAAACAGGTCCGCTTGGCAGGTAATGTGCGGGCACAGTTCAACGTCGAGTTCCTGAACGCGTTCAACCAGACATATTTCAATAACGCGAACACCGATCCGACGAACGCCAACTTCGGCAAGGTCACGAGCCAGAACAATCTGCCGCGCGACATCCAGCTCGCCGCGAAAATCGTGTTCTAAGCGACGGCAGGCAGGAGCGGAGAGTCCAGGACTCCCGCTCCTGCGGGATTCATGAGGAGATCGGCAATACGCCAGGAGTGCTGAGCGCGCGTCCCTGCGGCTCGATTGGAATCGACGGCCATCCGGGGCTCGACGTAATCAGCTCCAGGCGGCCGTCAACAAGCAGAACGGTCTCTTCCACCTTCGTGCCGGTAATGGTCGGGTTCCACGCGAACGCCTGCCGCGCCTGCACGAGCTCCTGCGACCGTGGATGTGCGAGCCACTCGCGCGACCGATAGCCTGCCGCCCCCCCCTGATGGTGCCGCTGCTCCTCCCCGGGAAAACCCGCGGCGCGGTACGCGTCGGCCGCGGCCCCGAACAGCTGGGCGCCTGACGTTCCTGTTCGCGTGTGGTCCAGCAGGCGCGCGAACACCGACGCCGTCGCGACGGTGCGCGCCTCGAGTCCGGATGCGGCCGAAGCTGTCGCCACGATGCGTGAGAGCGACACGACGAGGCCGTCGCGTTCGGCGCCGACGGCAACCAGCACGACGTGACGCCACCTCGCGTCCGTTGCGACGGGGTGACGGTACCGGCGCACGCGCTCGTCGGAACCGATCAGCGTCACGATCGCCCGGGCCCGAACCGCGGCCAACGCGTACGCGATCGCAATTGCAATCTCGCGTTCCGTCTGGCCCGGAGCGAGCCCGCGACAGACGTCTCCGACGACGCGGCCCGCGTCGGCTCCAAGCGTGCGGTACCGATCGAGTTCCGGTTCCGTGAGGAGCGCGCGGGCGCGCGCGATCCGTGGTTCAAATGGTACCGTGCCGGGAAGGGGCCAGTCGGCGCCCAGGCTGGCGCCGGCGGCTTTCTGCGCAGCCGACACGGCGAGCGCCGGGTCCTGGTCGTCGATCCAGGCAAGCTCGATGGGATCGAAGGCGAGGCCTGTCAGGACTTCATCGAGAAGCCTCGGCATCTCGATGGCGTTGCCGATGACGAATCGCCGTCCGGCCGCGGTGACCAGGAGACGCGCGGTGCCGATCTCGCGGCTGGCGTCGATGCGGTTGCTGCGTCCCGCGGTCAGCCACGCGATGTTATGGTGCGTTGCGAGGAGAACGCCGTCCAGCCCGCTTTCGTTCACGGCGCGGACGAGCCGATCCTGTTTCTCCTCGAGCTCACGCATCGAGGATTATCGCGGGCCGTCCGTGCTCTTCGCCTCCGCGAACGCCTGATAGGCCTTCTCGATGTCGCCGGTCGTCGCGCTGCCATCAACCATCAGCACGCGGAAGCGGAACGTCGCGGATTTCCCGGGTTCGATCGTCAGGTTGAGCTCTTTCTTCCCTTCAGTCAGCACCTTCTCGCCAAGCGGATTGGCCGCGAAGAGGCCGTACCCTCGCGCATGCCAGTACGTGGGGAACCCCGGATTGGCCGGATTGTCGAGAATCGCGAGCGTGACCGGCTTGGCGTTCACTGATCCGGCGAGCATCATCCAGCGCCCGCGCGTGCCCCACACCGCATCCCCCTTCAGGCCTTCGCTGCTCGTATACTGCCCGGCGACGCCGGTGTTATCGAGGACAGCCTTCGCGGTAGGCCGGCCCGATTCATCGGTGAGCACTTCGGCCTTGTCGTACGGCAATTCCAGGCCTCTGGCGACGCGCATGCCGAAGAAGGCCTCCTTGTTGTCCTTGAAGACGACCCGCTCGGCCAGCGCGGTGACCGTCGTGAGGCGATCGACTGTCCGTGACGTGGCGTCCCCGCGAAACACGAACTCGGTGAGCTCCTTCAAGAGCGCGGTCCCGTCCGGCTTCATCCACTCCGTCTCCACGACGAGGTTTCCGCGATCCATGCCGCCCTTCGCCTCCACGATACGGCGATGGACGATGGTGCCCATCTTGGGTGCCTGATCAGGCCTGACGGCGTCGGAGTTGTTCCAGAAGTCCAGTCCGTTGACATCGCCGTGGTTGAGCCAGAGGCCGACGTGATGCGGGTGATCGACGCGCTCGCCCTTTCGAGGCTCGAGCGGGTACCCGCGTGTGACTATCGTCCCCCCCGCGCTTCGCAACGGAAAGAGCGTCGGCTTCTTCAGCGACGTGGGCCAGATGTAGGATGTGAAGGGCTTGCCGTCGATGATTACGTCCACGCGGCGCCCGGCGTCGTTGGGAACGACCTGGATCCGCGGAGCCTGGGCGGCCGGTGCGGAGAGCAACACAATGAGCAGCGCCGCCGTGGCCGTCGTCATTCGATGGAGTCTCGTCACAGTTCACCTCGCACGTCGTCCTTTTTTCCGGCTTTCCTGCACCGCTCTTTAGCGGTAAGGTTTGTATCATTTCTGGAGTGCACATGTCACTACGACCGCTTGTTGTTGCCGTCTCCATAGCCGCCGCCTGCGCAGCGGCCGATGCGTTCGCCCAGCAGAAGGATGCGACCCCCAACACGTTGAGCGGCGCGGAGAAAAGCGCCGGGTGGACGTCGCTGTTCGACGGCCGGACGCTCGACGGCTGGCGTGGGTATAAAAAGGCCGACGCCAAGGGCTTACGTTGGAAGGTGGAGGACGGCGCGCTGACGCTTCCAGCCGAGACGGTGCCGGGGACCAAGGCCGGCGACATCATCTCAAAGGACACGTTCGAGCAGTTCGAGCTCGCGTTCGACTGGCGTGTCGCGCCGGGCAGTAACAGCGGCGTGAAGTATTTCATTCTCGAGGACCGCGACTCGGCCATCGGCCACGAGTACCAGGTGATAGACGACGAGCGGCATGCGGACGCGAAGATCGGCGCGCACCGCCAGACCGCGGCGTTCTACGACGTCCTGCCGGCGGAGAATCGCCCGATTCGAGCGGCCGGCGAGTGGAACACGACGCGCATCGTGGTGCGCGGGCAGACGGTCGAGCACTGGCTGAATGATAAAATGGTTCTTCAGTACGAACTGAACAGCCCCCCTCTGAACGCGGCTGTCGAGAAGAGCAAGTTCAAGGGCATCGAACGGTTCGGCAAGCGGCAGAAGGGTCACATCCTGCTGCAGGATCACAGCGACCAGGTGTGGTTCCGCAACATCAAGATTCGGCGCCTCGGGTGAAGATTGGCATCCTTGGCGGCGGCGGCATCAGCGACACGCACGCGCGTGCGGCCCTCGCGATCCCGGGGGTCGAGATCGCGGCGGTGTACGGGGCGAACCGCGACAAGGCTGGGCGTCTGGCTCAGACCTACGGTGGGGTCCTCTACGACGATCTCGATCGATTTCTCGATCACCGTCCGCTCGACATCGTGGCGATCGGCAGCCCGTCCGGGCTTCACGCGGACCAGGCGATCGCGGCCATCCGGCGCGGACTTCATGTGCTGTCAGAGAAGCCCCTCGACGTGACGACCGCGAAGGTGGACAGTGTGATCGCGGCGGCCGAGCGCGGCGGCGTCAAGGTCGGGGTGTTCTTCCAGGATCGGTTGAAGCCGGACGTGGCCGCGATGAAATCGACGATCGCGTCGGGCCGTCTGGGGAAGCCGATTTTCGCGGCGGGGCATGTGCGCTGGTATCGGCCGCCCGAGTACTACGCCACGTCCCGCTGGCGAGGGACGAGGGCGCTCGACGGCGGCGGCGCGCTGATGAACCAGGCGATCCATACCGTTGACGTGCTGCAGTGGCTGTTCGGGCCGGTCGCCCAGGTTGGCGCGCGTACCGCCACGCGTCTTCACCCGATCGAGGTCGAAGACACCGCGGCGGCGGTCCTCGAGTTCGAAAGCGGCGCGCTGGGGATCATCGAAGCCACCACCTCGTCGTACCCTGGCTACGCCAGGCGGATCGACGTCAGCGGATCCGAGGGCACGCTCATCCTCGAAGGGGATCGGCTCGTCGCAACAGACTTGCGCGGCGCGGCGCGCCCCGCCGCGGCAGTGCCAGCCGAGCCCCCTCCGGAGAATGCGGCATCCGCAACCGTCAGCGACAGCGTGCCGCACCAGCGCATCTTCGAGGACTTCATCCAGGCGCTTTGCGCCAACACGGCGCCGGCGTGTGATGCGCGCGAAGCTCGTCCGAGCGTGGCGATCATCGAGGCGATCTACAGGTCCGCGCGCAGCGGAACATTCGAGCGCCCATAACGCAAAAAAAGGGCGGCCCGCTCGTGGACCGCCCAAAGCTGTCAGCCTTCAAACCGCCCGTGCGGGCGGCACGCATTCAGCGAACGAACAGCATCTCCCGGTACGTCGGCAGCGGCCAGAGATCGTGCGGGACGATGCACTCGAGACTGTCCCCGACCTCGCGCAGCGCCGCCATGGCCGGCACGACCTTGTCGCGGAAGTACCGCGCGTGCTTGTCCGGCTCCCCGTTTTCGTGCTCGAGGAGCTCCTGCAGCCGATCGACCCGCACTTTGAACTCTTCGGCCAGCGCGACGAGCTTGTCGAGCCCGCGCTTGGCTTCCTTCGCGGAGGAACCCGCGGCTTTGACGGCGGCCACGCTCTGCGCCACCTGCCCCTGGTACCGATACGCGGCCGGCAGGATGTACCGGTTCGCCATCAGCACCATCAGCTGCGCTTCGATGTTGATCGTCTTGTTGTACTGTTCGATGGCGACGTCGGACCGCGCGCGCAGCTCGCGATCGTTGAGGACGCCGTACTTCTCGAACGCCTTCACCACGTCGGGCTTCATCAGCTCCG
>JANNHC010000195.1:0-25839 GCA_031404215.1 Acidobacteriota bacterium | reverse complement strand
CAACACCGGGCGCGGGCACAGCTTACCGCGTAAACTGAACGGAACTCGCGACCCGGCGGAACACCGGCTCGTAAGTCGAGTATTCCTCCTCCGGTGCGACGCCAATGAAATAGAACAGCGTCCCGTCCTGCATGAGGGCGGTGAACAGGTCGACGCGCTCCGTTTTCCCGGTAACGTCGGATACGTTGGACATGACCGCTCTCAGCCCGTTGCGATTTCCGATTGAACCGCGTACATAGCCGGATGGCCGGCTCAGTCGTGGATTCGACTGGGCCAGCGACTGAACCAGTTGGTCAGTCGCGGTTTGAAGATCGCGCTGATCGTTGCGCGCGACTCCCACTTCGGCGCCGTGGGTAAACACGCTCTGCTGATTCACCACTCCGTATGCGCCTTCGGGAGCAAACGTCACGGAACTATTTGCGGGCAGCTCGCGCCAATTCGACGGCACACTGATCCGAAATAAGTTCCCCTCCGTGTAGGCCGTGTATCGCGACGATGGGCGCTCAACGTTGCCGGTAATCCGGCCGCTTGATGTTCCGGTCGGGGACCCACCGGTCGAGCGTCCGGCATTCTTGGTCGCCTCCTCCGTGGTTGGCGCGGGCGACATCTGTCTCAGGCGCGCCTGCGCGCTCTGGAACGCGCCTGAATCGCGCGTGCCGCCCTCGACCCGCAGCGATTGCGCTTCCTTCGTGATGTAGGCGGAGCGGTCCCCGGGGTTCGGGTGATCGCTCAGCCACTGCGGCCCGCCTGAACCGCCCTGCTTTTCGATCGTCTTGAACATGTTGGCCATCTCGCGCGGGTCGTAGCCCGCGCGCGCCATGATCTGCGAGCCTTCGAGGTCGGCCTGCTTCTCGAATTCGCGGCTGAACCGGAGAAACGCCGTCCCGAGCCCGAACTGCGTGCCCTGCGCGATGACGCTGCCCGCGCGGCCGCCGACGATGGCGCCGATGACCGCCCCGGCGATTGTGCCAATCTCGTATTTCGTGGCCTTGGTCGCCTGGGCCGTGCCGTGCCGCAGCGCCACGTGGCTGATCTCGTGCGCCACGACGCCAGCCACCTCCCCTTCGGTATTGGCGGCTTCGATCATCCCGCGGTTCAGGTACATCGGGCCGCCGGGAAGCGCGAACGCGTTGATCTCGCGAACGTTGACCACTTTGAACGTGTAGTTGAACTCCGGCTGCCGTAGCTCGGCAGGAATCGAGGCCACGAGTCGGCGTCCGATATCGTTGACATAAGAGTTGACGTTGTCGTCTCTCAGTAACGGTAGCTGCTGCTCTACCTGGCCTGCGGCCTCACGGCCGAGCTGGACGTCCTGCTGAGGGGTGTACTTGTTCTTCGGTGCGGTAATCTTCGTCTGTGCACTCGTGAGCATGACCGACGCAACGACCGCGGCGGCAATTAGTGATGAACGCAACACTCGCATTGCTCTACTCCTAGCAAATCCAAGCCATCTCATCCGGCGGCAGCGCCGTTCAGCGAGACCTCATGCGGAATTCATGCCCACTGCGGATGTGGCCCATGACGAGGTGATCGCTAGCACATCTGTTGCCAAACGATCCTTATCAAACCCATGATTTCTGTCGCTAATCGCGAGTCCGAGCCCCGATGCCCGACCAGTCTTATCGCACGCCGCCGGCCTTGACGATCCGGTGCAGCAGCACCGCCATGCGCTTGGTCTGCGACGGCAGGGTCGTCAGGTCGGCGGTTTCCTTGACGGTGTGATCGTCGCGTCCCATCAGTCCGACGCCGTCGATAATCGTCTTGACCTCGCCGGCGACGAATGACACATCGGCCGCGCCAGCGCGGTCCGGGCTAACGGCGGTCACCGATCCGAAGCCGAGGTCGCGGCTTGCCTGGTCGTACATGCCGAGCAGCTTCGCGTTCCCCTCAGTTGGCGCCATGGGCGGATAGCCTTCGTCGAATCTGATCGAGGCCGACGTGTGCGGCAGCGAAGCGCCTACAATATCGGCCATCGTCTTTCTGGCTGTCTCGAACTGTTCGCGCGAGAGCGCGCGCAGATCGCCGGAGACGACCGCGTGTTCCGCAATGACGTTCGTCTTTCCGAAGGCGGAGCCTCGAAGCTGCACCGGATCAAAATCTACCGTGGTGCCACCCATCACGACACCAGGGTTGAACGTCAGGTGTGCTTCACCCGCCATTTTCTCCCTGAATGCGTTCAGAATCCGGGCCATCTCGAACACGGCTCCGTAGCCGATGTCCTCCCGGAAAATCTGCGACGAGTGCGCCGGCGTGCCCTTCACGCGCACTTCCCACCCCGTCGTCCCCCGCCGGGCGGTGACCGCGAACTTCGGATCGGCGGGACCGTCTTCGAATCCAATCGCAAGGTCGGCTCCCTTGGCGGCGGTGACGAGCGCTTCCCGTGCGGCGCTGAGCGGATCCCCGGAGTCCTCTTCGTCTCCCGTCATCACCACGACAACATTCATCGTCTTTAGAACGCCTGAGGCCTGCAAAGCCTTCAGCGCCCCGATCATGACGACGTCGCCGCCTTTCATGTCGATGATGCCGGGGCCACGCGCGGTGCGTTCGTCCACGCGCTCGAACTTCTGGAAAGGGCTGTCTTTTTCGAACACCGTGTCGAGATGCCCGATGAGGAGCACGCGCGGTCCGGTCCACGGATGATCGGCGATTAGATGTCCTGCGCGCTTGAACGGGGTCCCATCGACCCATCGGGTGCTGAAACCGATCGCGTCCAGCTCGGCGCGGAACGTACGACCGACCTCCCTGACGCCTTCGACATTCTGCGTGCCGCTGTTGATGTTGACGACGCGTTCGAGCAGCACGAGCGCTTCGTGGTTGTGTGCGTCGATGTAGGTGGCGAGCGCGCGCTCCTCGGGGGTCAGTCCGGTAGTGGTCTGCATGAATGTCATGGCCATGAACAGCGAGCGAAGGAACGGCTGGAAAGTCATCGATGGGATGATACAAGGACTCAGGGTTCAGGGCTTAGAGGGCCCTGCGGCCTGAAGACGTTCCCTCGAAGAAGCGTCATCGGTCCGAAGATCGGCTGGCCGAGCCGTCCGGCGTTCACGCCTATCGTGCCTTCCAGCCGATACGCGAGCGGCTGGCCGTTGACGGCACGGCGGACGGCGTCGGCAAGCCCACGCAGATTTGCAAAGCTGACGCTCAGATCGATTGGCATCGTCGTGTCGGCGCCAGCCGACAACGGGAGGCCCAGTGGAAAATCTACATCCGCGGCGTGTGCATCCTCGAGATACAGCGTCCCCTTCAACGTGCCGAGGGTGAGGCTGAACGCGTTGGGGTTCGTCACTTTCGCCCAGAGGCGGACACCAGCGCCGCCAATCGGCAGCCCCGAGCCCGCCCCCATCATTCGTATTTCCGCCTGATGATCGGGCGCCTGCTCAAAGCGCGGCGCCTGCACCAGCGCGGCAAGCTTGTTCAGTTCCGCACATCCGGCAAAGAGAAGGCCCGCCAGCGTCAGGGCAGCGAACTTGTGGCTCATCCTTCACACCTCCGGGTCAACCGCTGCAAGACGCCCGCCCATTTCCCAGCCGCCGTACCCTGAGCCCCTTTTCGCGTAGACTTGGCCTGTGTCCCGCGTGCTCCATTCGGGTGCCGCCCGCCGCATCATCGGAGCCGTCGCGCTCGCGGCACTTCTGGCTGGAGCCTCCACGGCGCTGGCGCAGCGCCGCCGCGGGTTCAGGAACGGCTACGCGCCGCTTCGCATGGCGACGGCGGAAAGCTTCGACGGCGGCTTCAACTTCTGCCGCATCATCTTTTCGCAGAGCAACGACGGCGACTTCGGCGGCAACTGGAGCGTCGATTATCCGCGCGCGGACGTCAACCTCTCGATCCGTCTCTCTGAGCTGACGCGCACGCGCATCAGCCGCGACGCGTCGGGCGAGCCCAATCACGTCCTGCTGCGTCTCACCGACGACCTCATGTTCCAGTGCCCCTTCATCATGATGACGGAGGTGGGCTCCCTCTATCTCGGGACCCCGGAGACGGAACGCCTGCGCGAGTACCTCCTGAAGGGTGGCTTCCTCTGGGCCGACGATTTCTGGGGCAGCTACGCGTGGGACGTCTGGGCCCGCGAAATCGGCAAGGTGCTGCCGCCCTCGGAGTATGCGATCGTGGACGTGCCGCTCACGCATCCGATTTTTCACGCGCAGTTCGAAGCCAAGCGGGTGATTCAGATCCCGTCCATCGGCGCCTGGCGCGGCATGGACGGCGGCACCTCCGAGCGCGGCGCCGACAGCGCCGAGCCGCACGCGCGCGCCATCTACGACAAACGCGGGCGCATGATGGTCTTCATCACGCACAACACGGACTTCGGCGACGCCTTCGAACAGGAAGCCGCCGACCCGCAGTATTTCTACACGTTCTCGGTCGAAGGCTACGCGATGGGGATCAATATTCTCCTTTATGCGCTCACGCACTGAAAGGGCTCAGGCTGAGTCCTGAGCCCCTTGCCATCTCCCGCCATCGCGTCCGTCCTCGCATTGCTCCTCGCGATCGCGGTGAGCTGCACGTCGCGCATCAATGTCGGCCTGCTGGCGATTCCGCTGGCGTGGGCCGTCGGGGTGTATGCGGGGCGGCCTGTCGACACGATTCTTGCTGGATTTCCGTCCGCGCTGTTCGTGACACTCGCCGGCGTGACCGTCCTCTTTGCGCTCGCGGAGATCAACGGCACCGTCGGTGTGCTGGCGCGCCGGCTGCTGGGTCTGGCGCGTGGACGGCATGCGCTGGTGCCGCCGCTGATCTTTCTCATCGCGTGCGCGGTCTCCACGGTCGGGCCGGGTGCGATCGTCTCGGTGGCGCTCGTGGCGCCGGTCGGCATGGCGCTCAGCATGCGTGCCGGCATCACGCCGTTCCTCACCGCGCTGATGATCGCCAATGGCGCCAACGCGGGAAACCTGTCGCCGCTGAGCGCGGTGGGCATCATCGCCAACACACGCATGGCGGCCGCCGGGCTCGGAGGGCACGAGTGGAAAGTCTGGGCGGCCAACTTCCTCGCCCACTGTCTCGTCGGCGCGGTGGCCTATGCGCTGCTCATTCGGTTCGCAAGGCCCGCGGCGCCAGTCTCTTCGGACGAGGACGCCGCTGGCCTCACCCGATCACAGTGGCTGACGCTCGCCGCCATCGTCGGGTGGATCGCCGGGGTTGTCGGATTTGGTCTGCCGATCGGCCTGAGCGCGTTCGCGGCCGCGGCCGTCATCGTGGTCGCGGGTGCGGCGGATGAGTCGGGCGCGTTCAAGCGGATGCCGTGGTCCGCGATTGTGATGGTGTGCGGCGTCACGATGCTGGTGGCCATGGTCGAGAAGGCCGGGGGGATGGACGTGTTCACGTCGCTGCTGGCGAGACTCGCGCGCCCGTCAACGATCAACGGCGTGATCGCGTTCGTCACCGGCCTCATCTCGACCTACAGCAGCACGTCCGCCGTCGTGCTGCCGACGTTTCTTCCGACCGTCCCTGGGCTGGTGCAACAGATCGGCGGTGGCAACCCGCTTGCCGTCGCCCTCAGCATCAACGTCGGCGCGTCGCTCGTCGACGTCTCACCGCTTTCGACGCTCGGCGCGCTGTGTGTCGCCGCGGTCGCGGATCCTCACATCGCCCGCGATCTCTTCCGCAAGCTGCTCATCTGGGGCTTCTCAATGGCGCTTGTCGGCGCGCTGCTGTGTCAGCTGTTTGCGAACGCTTTCGCGGGGTGAAGGGCGCGGAGCCATGTCCCTATTTCAGATTCTTCGCGAAGAACGCCATCGCGAGCGGCCACGACGCCTGGGCCGCTTTGAGGTTGGCGCCGGCGGCGCCGGCCTGGTTGCCCATGAATCCATGTCCCGATCCTTCGAACGTGTGGACCTCGTAGTTCTTTCCGAGCTTCTTCATCGCGGCCTCGGTTGCCGGAATCGTCGCGCCAATGCGTGCGTCGTTGCCCGCGTAGAGGCCGAGCACCGGCGCCTTCACGTTGGCCAGCTGCGTTTCGACCGTGCCGTCGGACGCCCCGGGCGCGTCGCCGTAGTACACAACCGCGGCGTTCAGCGCCGGCTGCGAGGCGGCGTATCCGAAGCTCCGCGCACCGCCCCAGCAGAATCCGACGACACCGGTTTTCCCGTTCGACGCCGGCAGCTTCTTCCCATATTCCATCGCCGCATCGAGTCGCGCCTTCACGTCCGCCGGCGCCAGTGCCTGAATCGCCGGCCCAACTCCCGTCCCGAGCGATGCGGTTCCCCCGCCGTCCGGGCCCTTGCCGGAGAGAAAGTCAGGGACGACCGCGATGAAACCGTCCTGCGCCAGTTGATCGCCCACGGCGCGCGTGAGGTCCGCCATCCCGCGAATGTCGTGGATCACGATCACAACCCCGGTCTTGGTGGAGCGCTCGGGATAGACGACCCAGGCCTTCAAGACCGTTCCGTCGGCCATCTTGATGTCGGCCCACTCGCCGTGGCGTGGCGATTCCTTGATCGCCCGCGCGGCATGATCCACCGTTCCAGCCGGAATCGCGTCGTTCCAGGGCACCTCGATGGGTGGAACCTGCGGACCCTGCCCCCTGCCGGGCGCGCCGGCCGGAGGCGGACCCGCCTGAGCCTGTTCATGGACGTGCTGGGCCAGCGCGGGCGCGGCCAGCGCCACCGCCGCAACGAACAACACCACTCGCTTCATACATGCCTCCGTAAGAACCCTGTAGGACCCCGTCGAACCTTGCAGGACCTCTATTTTCCCTGCATGCGCAGGATCGCCGTCCGCAACTGCTGCTTCGTTGCGTCGCTGCCGACGAACAGATCGTTCGGCCACTGGCTGTACTGGAGCATGTCCGCGTAAATCGCTTCGCTCTGGTACAGGTTGAAGCCCATGCCCGCGAGGTACTGGAGCCGGAGATTGCGGTCGCGATTGATCGTCGCATCGGCAAGCCAGGGCGCCAGGTCGGACTTCATCCCCGCGTAGTTCGAAAACAGATCGATCGCGGAGTACATGCCGATCTCGCCAAGGGACTTGGCTACCAGCGCCATGGACGGATCGCTCAAATGGCGCTGCACGGCTTCGACGTCGATCTTGGTCGGCTCCGCCTGACCGAGCAGCACGAGGTCATAGCCGGCGCCGTTGTTCGTGTTGCCCCACACCACACCCCCCGGGAATACGTCCAGGAACGTCGCGATCTCGCTCTTCACCGCGGCGGTGTTGCTTTCATAGAGCTGCACGAAGAGCGTGACCGCGCCACCGGGGTTGAGGTGGGCCTTTACCGTCTCGAAGAACTCCTTCGTGTACAACATCGCGGCGCCCTTGACCCAGGGGTCGAGCGGGTCCGACGTGATCGCATCGAACTTCTCAGTCGTCGTCAACAGGTAGTGCCGCGCATCGTCCAGTTCGATGCGGGTCTTGGGGTTGGCGACGACGTCGAAGTTGTGCTGGGCGAAATAGCGCGAGACGACCCGCGGGACCAGCGGTTCGATTTCCGCGATGGTCAGACGCTTGACGTTGGGATCGACCGACACCGCGCCGGCTGTGACACCGGCGCCGCAGCCGATCACGAGAACGGATGCCGGGTTCTTCGGAATCAGCGTCGTCAGGTGGCCGAGCATCCGCTGCAAGCGCATGTCCTGCGGCTCGCTCGAGGCTTGCACCTTCCCGGCGTTGTGATAGTTGAGCACGCCGTTCGAGAGCCGCGAGACCGCGACCGACGCGTTCCAGCCCTCGCCCATGTAGATGATCTCGCCCTCGCCAAGCCGCGTCGCCGCGTACCGGCCGTAGGCGACGAGCACGCCCGGAACGGGCTGAATCGTCCGTGCGAGCAGGACAGCGCCTCCCATCGCGGCGGCGAGCAGCAATGTGCCGGCAAACTGGAAGCGGGTCTTTTTCGCCTCCGCGTCCGCCGCGGCGGACTCCAGCATCAGCAGGGCGGAGACCGCCGAGATGATGACCAGCACCTGCTGCGCGCGCTGGCTGCCAAGCCAGACAACGAGAAGCAGGCTGGCCGTGACCGAGCCGATGATCGCGCCGAGCGTGTTCGCCGCATACACGCCGCCAACCAGTCGCGCGGCGTCCTTGCCACCCGTGGCGACAGAGGCAAGCGCGAGCGGAAAGCTGGCGCCCCAGAGAATCGTCCCGGGGAGAATCGCCCAGAGGCAGCGAACGAGATCGAGCTGGAAGTTGTACCAGGGGTCCGTTGAGATCGACGGATTGATGGGCCAGTACGGCAAGGACTGCGTCAGCATGTAGGCCGTCCACGCCAGCGCGACGCAGAGCAACATCTGGCACCATCCGAGCGCGAGCCGTGGCCGGGCGATGCGCCCCGCGATGGCGGATCCCACGCTGCTGCCGATGCCAAGTCCGAGCAGAAAGACCGCGAGAATCAACGAGAAGGTGTAGACCGTGGCGCCAAAGAGCAGCGACAGGGTGCGCGTCCAGATCACTTCCGCGCCGAGGGCCGTCATGCCAGAGAGACCGATCGACACGTAGACGGCCCATGCGCCGGAGGCGCGTTCGAGGGGCGCGGGCGTCACCACGGATTCGTAGGGCGTGACCTTCGCGAGCACGAGCGCCAGCGCCGCGACCACCACGTTCAGGCCGACCGCCACGAATGTGGCCACGGCGCTGTCGTGGACGCGCAGCAGGTAGAAACCGGCGAGGAGGCATCCGATGACCCCGCCCGCGATGTTGCCGCCGTAGAAGAATCCGAGCCAGGAGACGCCTTCAGGCGTGGACTCGACCCAGCGCGACATGGCGGGAAGCGTCGCACCCATCGCCAGCGTTGGGGGGAGCAGACAGATGCTTGCCGCGACTCCGCGCAGCAGGATGCCGCTCACACCGCTGCCGCCCCAGTGAAAATAAATGCCGCCGAGCAGAGGCATCCCGAAGAGCAGGAGGATGCCAAACACGGCGATCCCAAGCTCGAGATACGCGTACACCCGCAGCGGGTGTTCCCTGGCCGAAATGACGCGGGCGAGGAACAAGCTCCCGAGACACATCCCACCCATGAACGTGCCGAGCAAAACCCCCATCGAGACGGCGGACGAACCGATCACCAGCTGCAGGAGCTGGAACCAGACAATTTCGTAGATCAACGCGGCGCATCCGCTGCCCACAAAGAGCAGCAGCATCGCCGGCAGTACACGGCGCGCGGTCATTCAGGTACACCTCATTCAGTTGGGAAATCCCGGCGGATGGTATCACGCGCAGACGGATATCCAGTCGCCTGGACCTGAGGCAAAAGTGTGACGGGCCTCTGATACGATTGCGTGGTGCCTTCCCAGCTGCGACGCGGGTGCTGATCGCGGCGTCCCTGGGCGTGACGCTCGCCGCAGTTCCCGCTGGTTCAACCTTGCCGGTCTCCGCCGATCGGATCTGGTTCTCGCCGGGGCCCGGCACACTCGACTACCTCCGCCTGTTCGAACATCCCGAGGAGTGGACGCGAGCACGCTCGGTCGTCACCGTCTTCAAGTTCTACGCGCAGCACACACAGACGCCCGCGCCCGGGATCGTCGGGCCCAACACGTACGACGCGCTCGTCCGCGCCGGTGCGTTTCGAAAACTGACGTCGTGGCGGATCAAGACAGCCCTCGAAGCGGGCGCCGTCAAGGAGTTCTGGTGCACGCCTGACGCGAGCGGGATGGAGGCCTCGGTTCGCTCGACGCTCGACGCGGTGCAGGCCATCGAGCGCGCGGGCGGAAGGCTGGCCTATCTCGCGATGGACGAACCGTGGGTTTCGGGCCGATCGAGGATGTGCGACGGGCCGGCACTCGAGCCGACCGCCGATCGCGTGGCGCTCTACATGTCGGCGGTCGGGCGCGCATATCCAGCGCTGCGTATCGGGCTGATCGAGGCGTATCCGTTCTCGAGCGCGGAGGCCATCGAAACGATGGTGCGGCTCTTGCGCGCCCGGGGCACGCCACCGGCATTCCTGCACATGGATGTGGACTGGCACCTGCTCCGCATCGGTGAATTTTCGCGCGACATGAAGCGCCTGCAGGCTTTCGCCGCCGCCCTGAACATCCCTTTCGGCATCATCATCGTCGGCTACAACGGCGAAGCCGATGCGCTCTATGCGATCGACACGGCCGCGCTCACGAATCTGACCGCCGACGCCTTCCAGACCTGGGATGCCATGCCACAGCACGTCGTGTTTCAGAGTTGGGTCGTCACGAGTACGGGCCTCTTCATCACCCCCTCGAATCTCCCCGAGGAACGCCAGTACACCCACACGAACCAGGTGTGGAGCCTGTTCCGCCGCCTGCGTGGCGGAACCGGCGGCCGCGTCGGCACGGCCGTTCCCCGAAGCGGCCTCTAGCTGGCGTGATCCTCATTGTTCTACATCGGCGCGGCAGGGCCGACGCCCTGCGCGGGATCGGATAGTGCGCGACGACATTTCACGGCGCACACTACTCGATCGTCTTGTCCCATCCGGAGCGATACTCCTCGCGCCTCACGAGCTTGTTGGCATCAGGCGAGTTGGCGAATTCCATCTTCTGCGCATCCCAGAGCAGCCGCTTGTAGGGCACGCGCAGCGCGATGTTCGCCAGCGTGACGGCTTCGGCGAGCGGCGCTACCTGCTCGAAGCTGCCGCGCGACTTCGTGCCGTTCTTGATCGCGTTCACCCATTCATCTTCCGCCGGCGTCTTATCGATGTTTTGCGCGAGGACCGATCCCTCGAACGCGCGCTGTCGGCTCTGCGGAATGAGCCGCGGCTTGTTCGCCCTGAAGTCGCACAAAATCTTGCCCTTGTCCCCGATGAACAACATCCCTTCGTCGGCCAGATCCTCCTTGTCCTCGTAGAGCTCTTCCGGCGTTTGCGGCTTGTTGCCGCCGTCGTACCAGAACGTGTCGATCGACGGCCGGGTGGCGGTAGCCGGGTGGCGCCAGCGGACGGTGCTGGCTTTGGGAAGGCCGACGAGCGACACGCGTCCGCCGTTGCTGACGTTATTCTGATCCACGAACGCGTCGTTGTTCGGCCTGCCTTCCACCGATTCCGGCACGCCGAGATTCAGGATGCGGTACGGCTGCCACAGGCTGTAGAACCCCATGTCGCCGAGGCACCCTGCGCCGTACGCGTACCACCCGCGGTAGACCGCGAAAGTGTAGGCCGGATGGTAGGGGCGTTCGGGCTCGGGGCCCTGCCAGAGTTCCCAGTTGAACCCGGCCGGCACGGGAGGGCCAGACTTGAAATATTCCTGGTGCCCTTGCGGCCAGAATGGCCGATTCGTCCAGTTGTGCACCTCGCGCACGTTGCCGATCACGCCGGCATTGATCCACGCGGCGAGCGTGTGGCGGTCGGCGGTATTGCTGTATGCGAGCAGATGCGACGCAGCCTTGCTGTCGCGGGCGGCCTGCACCGCCTGCCGCACTTCGTAGAGGATGCTCGCCACCGGCTTGTGCGAAATCGCGGCCTTTCCCTTGCGCAGCGCGGCGATGTTGATGCTGCCGTGCTGATGGTCCGGCGTGATGTTCACGACCCCCTGGATATCGGTTTCCTTCTCGAGCATCTCGCGGTAGTCCTCGTACGATCGGATGCCCGCGCCCGGCCGGTCGTGTTTCTTGTAGTAGGTCTCCATGATCTGCCGCGAGACGTCGCGCCCCGCACGGATTCCGGTGTCCCCCTCGCCCCAGGCGGGCTGCTCGAGGAAGCGGCGGATGCGGGCCCGGTTGCCGAACTTCTCCCAGTCCACGTAGTTCTGCGTGTCCCGGTTCGGATCGACGACGGCGACTACCTGCACGTCGGGTCGAGCCACCAACCCTGTGTTCACCTGCCGCTGCGCCTGCGTACCGCAGCCGACCTGCGCGAGCACGATCATGTCGCTCGGCGCGCGATACCCCTTGCCGCCCAGCACACGGCGCGGAACGATGGTGAACGCCGACGCAGCGGCTACGCCTTCCAGGAACTTCCGGCGGTTGATCTTGTCCATCGAACTGTCCTCAGCAAAGGTTACGGAACGCTGCGTATTCTATACCCACTTCGTCCCGCGGATCGTGGTCCTGGAGGTGTGACAGCGGCGCGCCGCCTCACTGATTGGGCATTGGGGATTAGGGATTAAGGATTTAGGGATTAGGGATAAAGGATTAGGGATTCCTGGCCCATGTCGCACCGCCATCGACGGTGGAGAACTGACGGCCATCCTCGGTGGTCACGACGGCTGTCTTTGCGTCGATCGCTCGGACTGCCGCGAGATTCGCGGCCTCCGGAAAGGGACGGCGCTGCCACGTCGCGCCGTCGGTGGAAAGACCGACTGCTCCCGCTCGACCGACGATCCAGCAGACGTCGCGAGCCGGAGAGGATCCGGCGGTGAGCACAAACCCGGCCGGCCCCGCCTGCAGTGTCCACGTGAGGCCGCCGTCGATCGAACGCAGGATCACGGCGGGCGTCGAGAGTCGCCAGCGGAACGCCGGCTCAGGGGATAAGATCTGTACCGTCGCCGTCACGATTCCGCCTCCGGCGCCTCCTCCTCTGCCCGCGAGCCTCCCAACGAGGGCGGATGATTCGGCGGCGACCGTGACGGTTTCGGCAATTGGCCTTGGCACGAAGGGTTCCGCTGCGGGCGGCGGCGGCGTGACCACATCACGACTCTGGCCGCCGATGACACCGTCGAGGACTGCAGAATCAGACGTGCTGTCTACGCGTGGCCGCTCCGAGCGCAGTGGCCGCGGCGCCGATGCCGCCGCCTTCGCCTTCGGTTCAGAGTCCGGTGATGATGCCGGGATCCGCGGAGCCTCGTCGCGGGCCACGAGTGGCGGATCGGCCGGAACAGCCGCTTGCGTCCGATCGGCTGGCGCTGGCGTGGCCGCAGGCGCCGGCGCGCCGGGCGCGTGCGCGACGGACACCCAGACCACCGCCGCAATCGCCGCGGCCGCGGCTGGCACGAGCCACCTGACGGTCAGTGGTCGCCACCAGGGACGCGCGGCCGGTTCCGGTGCGGTACGCGCCATCGAGGCGAGCATCATCTGGCACCGCGCGCAGCCGGCGGCGTGGTGTTCTGCGGCCGCGAGCGCGTCGCCCGAGAGCGCGCCGTCCATCCAGGCCGCAAGCGTCTCCGCATCGACACACGGCCCCGTTCCCGGCGACTCGACCAGGTGTTCACGCTGGCGTCGCAAGAGGGCGTCGATCGACTGGTCGCGCTCGGACTGCTTCTTCACCCGTTCCTCATCATATAGAACGATCGGACCAGGATTCCTTGCGCAGGAAACCGCCGAGGTTCAACGGGCCCGGGTCGTCGAGCGCGTACTCGAAGCAGCGCTCAATCTGCGCGTCGTTGAGCCTGTCTTCGGCGGCCAAACGCCGTTCGACCTCGGCGCGAAGCGCGCGCCGTGTTTTCGCGAGGTGTCGAGAGACGGTCGCTTCGTGCTCCCTGAGCACACGGCCGGTCTCGGCCAGCGTGAGTTCCTGGGTGTAGTAACACGCGAGCCGGAGGCGATCCTTCGCGCTCAGCGCCGCCACGGCATTCTTGAGCGCCCGCTGCAGCAGCGCGACATATCGCGTACGGTCCGGATCCGGAGAAGCCGCCGGGACGGCAAGACGAGTGGACTCGATCGAGTCGTCTCCCTCGGGCAACGGCTCGAGCCGGCGCCCGGCACGGGCAGCATCGACGACTCGCTGCGCGAGCACGGCACGGAGCCACGTGGCGACCGAACTCCGACCGTGAAAGTAGCGGAACAGCGATCGCCGCTCGCCGGCGCGCTCCTGCATGCCGTAGAGATCCGCATAGAGCGAATCCGCAAGTTCCCTGGCGTCGCCGCCCGGCCGAAGCGCGTCCGCCGCGCGGAACAGGACCGGGCGATGCTCGCGCACGAAATGCTCCCAGGCGCCTTCTTCGCCAGCCGCGCACCCGCACGCAAGCGCCAGATCTTCGAGATGCAGACCTTTCAGGTAGCGGCCGATGTCCGGAGCATCCGCGTTGTCGGCGCTTGCCTGAAGCGCCGCGGCAAACCGTTCGATCGAAACGGACCAGCGATCCGCCCTCGCATCGTGGTACAGACGCTCGACAAGAGCCTGCGGAATGTGCCTGATGGGTCCCTGTCCTTCCACCAGAAGGCGCGCTATGCTGCCGCGGTAGCTCTCTTCCCCAGCACCTGGCCGAAGACCGCGACCGCCTTCTTCATCTCGTCCATCGTCCCGAATGAAATCCGGCAATGTGATTTCTCGAACGGTGGAAAGTCGCGCGCGACAAGGACGCCTTTCGCGCGGCAGGCGTCGCGGAAGTCTTTCACGGGACGGCCAATGTTCACAAACATGAAGTTTGCCTGCGATTCTGCGGGCTTCATGCCGCGGTCGCCGAACCACTTCATCGTGAAGTCGCGCACGGTCGTGTTGCGGGCGCGCTCTGACGCTGTGAACGACGCGTCCTGCTCGATGGCGGCGATCCCCGCGTGCATCGCCAGGACGTTGAGCGACCCGGTGCCCGTTCCTCCGTCCCAGTCAACCATCTTCCTGATGGTGTCGCGATGACCGATCGCGTAGCCCAGGCGCAGGCCAGCCATACCAAACGCCTTGGAGAACGTGCGCGCGACGATGACACGCGGATGCTCGACGGCAATCGGGATGTGTGTGTCGTGATCGGGATCGGTGACGTAGTCGAAATACGCCTCATCCAGCAACACGGTCGTGTCCGGTGACTCGCGGTTGACCTTCGACAGGAACTCGCGCGTAGCCCGCGCGCCGACATATGTCGCGGTCGGGTTGTTCGGGTTGCAGTAGAACACGAGCCCCGCGCCTCTTGACGCGTCTGCCAGCCTGTCGAGATCAATTCTGAAGTTCGCGTCGAGCCCGACGGGGCGCACGGGATGCCCCAACAGCTTCGCGTATCCCGCGCACTCCTCGTAGGTCGGGATCGTGCCCACCAGCGGTTTGTCCTTCGTGGTGAAGAGATGTGTGGCCGATCGAAGAATCTGCGTCGAGCCACATCCAAGAACGACGTTCTCGGGTTTGACGCGCTGCTTCTTCGCGATGGCGTCGATCAGATCGCGGGAGCGGGCCGAGTACCGTCCCGGCGCGCGGCCGCCCTCCCCAAACGCCGCCTCCACGGCGTTCATCACCGTCGCGCCAGGCCCGAGCGGATTTTCGTTGCTGGCCAGCAGGATGACATTCGGCTCGACAGCCAGGAGCGTGGGCTCGACCATCGACCACAGCGCGTGCTCGCGCCCGCGGGCTCCGATGAACGAGCCGGTCAACGCGCCGGCCGCACCCATCCCGGCCGTCTGGACAAATCCACGTCGCGTCAGCGCCATATGTCCTCCTCGAGCGGTCCGCCGGATGAGGTCGAGCCCGGGCGCAGCACCTTGCGGAACACCGCGACCGCCGCCTTCATCTCGTCCATCGTGCCGATTGAAATCCTGACGTGAGTTTTCTCGAACGGTGGAAAATCGCGTCCGACCATCACGCCCTGTCTGGCACACGCGTCACGAAATTCCCGGGCGGGCCCGCCGACGTCGGCGAACAGGAAGTTGCCCTGCGACTCGGCCGACTTGCATCCGAGTTCGTTGAGCGCCTGGACCGTGAATGCGCGCACGCCGGTGTTTCGGTCGCGCTCTTCCCGAATGTGCCGGCTGTCGCCGAGCGCCGCAATCGCTGCCGCAATACCGAACACGCTCACGTTGAAGGGCATACTCAACGCCTCGAGTGGCGTCATGGTGTCCGGGCGCCCGACGGCGTATCCGACACGCATACCCGCCATGCCGTACGCCTTCGAAAACGTTCGCGTCACGAACACGTTCGGCGTCGCGAGAGCCAATGGGATGGCACTCTCGTACGACGGATCGGTCACGTAATCGTGGTACGCCTCGTCTATGAGGATCACGGTGCCGGGCGAGGATTGCCGGACGCGCGCGACGAAGTCCGCCACCGTCTTCGCGCCGTGCACCGTGGCGGTCGGGTTGTTCGGATTGTTAAAGAACACAAGGCCAGCACCCTTGGACGCCGCGATCATCGGCTCGACGTCCAGCCGGAACGCCGAATCAACCTTGATCTCCGCGACAGGATGTCCGAGCCGCCGCGCCGTCGCCGGACAATTCTCGAACGACGGAGCTGCCGTGACCAGGCCGCGCTCGGGTGTCGTGAATGCACGCACCGCGCTTTTCAGAATCTCCTGCGACCCCGCGCCAAGGACGATGTTCTCCGGCTTGACCTTGAACTGCCTCGCGATGGCCGCCGTGAGCGCGCCGTCGTTTGGCGTGCTGTTGACGGGATAGCGTCCGGCTTCAGGGAATCTTCCGAGGATCGCGCCGAGCACCGCTTGTCCAGGGCCGAGAGGATTCTCGTTGCTGCTGAGACGAATCTCCGTGACACCGGGCGGGATCATCGGGCGCCCGTCGGCGCCTTGGGCGGCCTCGGCGAGGTACGCCTCCATGCCGCGCGCGGCGATGAACCCGCCGGACCGTGGGACGGCCCGGCCCGCAAGAAACTCGCGCCGTGATACGGACATATATGACCCTCGATTGCTCGCGCGCAACAAGCCTCCGCCTGAAGGCGGAAGCGACAACGTCACCTCTCTTGCGCCGTCGTGCCCGCCGGACGGGGCGTGGTGCGGCCGGCATCGAGGTCGTTCCAGTTCAGAATCGCGTTGAATCCGAGGAAGAAGCTTCCCTGCGTCTGCCAGCGCCAGTACGGCCGGTTCGCGAACATCACCACGTGGCCCTTTCCAATCGGGGCGTCGATGGCCACCGCGCGTCCCGCGAGCGCGTCGCCGCCGATGAGGATCCCGGACAACAAGAGGTCGTTCGCGTTGGTCGGGAATGACAGCAGCACGCGCGGCGCATTGACGTCGGCCGCGCCGCCGCCGCCGAATCCGCCACGTCCGCCGCCACGCCCACCTCGCCCGCCTCCGGCTGTCGCCGGCGACGGAGGTGGACCCTCGAGCGTCGTCAGTGTGGGCTGCCCTGCGTTGGGCTGCATGTTCCCGACAGGCGGGACATTCGCGCCCCCGCCGCGTCTTCCACCAAATCCGCCGGCCCCACCAACCCGCATGACCGGCGCCTGGTTGAAATAGACGGCCATCGTGTTCTGGTCGTAGCCATAGAGCACGGGACTGTTCCTTTCGCCAAGCACGGCCTTCAGGACGGAGCCGCGGACGTAGAGATTGTCCGGTGTTTCGATCGTGACTCCGGGAGTGAGGTTGTATTCCGGGAACACGGTTGAAGTCGCACCTTCGGTGATGAGCACCCCGCCCTGGTCCACGAACTTGTATAGCTCCATCAGCCCTTCGACGCCAATCGATCCGCGCATATCGTCGGTCGAATCGATCGTCCCGACGTTCGGCGTCAGCGCTGTTTTCTTGTAGGGCCGGGGCTCGTCCCCCTGCACGCCGCCGGTGACGAGCGCCGTGCCGCCCTGTCCGGCATGCGGAAAGATAATCACGTCGTACTTGGCGCGCAGGTTGCCTTCGCGCAGTTTCGGCGCCGCGAAGTAGGTGTATGGAACCTTGAAGTTGTCAAAAGCAAGCCGGACCCAGCCCTCGTCCTGCGTGCTCGTCCAGGTGTGCACGTAGCCGACGCGCGGCACGTCGAGGTCGTGCATCGGCACGTTGGGCGGGGCGTCAACCGCCCAGGCCGACAGGCCGAGCTCCTTGATGGACGGCTCGAGCGCTGCGCGATTGGCATCCGTGATCACGAACGCGCCGGGAGCAAAGCGGTGGCCACCGGCCTCGAATTCTTTTTCCGCCGCCGACATCTTCACGCCGGCGTTCTGGAAGCGGAACGTCACCAGCGTGTTGTCGGTCGTGTGATCGACGAGAAACACGCGTCCCGTTCCCGTGATCGTGCCCGCAATCTTGAAGTCGGACGCCGCAAGCGTCATCGGCTTGTCGAAGATCGCTTTGTCTTCGACGCGAGACGTCTTCAGGTTGCGTACGAGCGCAATCGCCCAGCCGGTATCGTCGTACGGGCGGGGGTTCTCAGGCGCGTAGAACTGTACGCCCAGCAGCGTTTCGACGATGGCGTTGTACGGTTGATCCATGCGGACGATGTAGTCGCCCGCCGCGACCTGCGTGTTGCCACTCGTGAACGCCGCATTCGCCGTATGCACCTCGGCTCCCTCGCGGCGGATCAGGTTCATCAACTCCGCGGCTTCAACCGTCCGCCGCTGCTTCGCCGGGATGACGTACGCGTAAGGCGCCTGCGTCCTGCCGCGTTCGATCGTGTGCTTGTTCTTGAGGTAGTAGTTCTCGAGAAACGTCTCCTTGTTCTTCGCCACTGAGTTCATGGCGATGAGGAGCGCGCTCTGCTGCAGGTTGACGTTGTTGCGGGGGCCCCAGACCATGTCCGGCGGCGTCGGATTTGGCCTGTACCATTCCCGGCTCTGCTGCACCGGCAGCGGACGGTTCACCGCGCCGCCGTAGCTTTGCGTTTCGTAGAACCGGCCGATCGAGTTGTGCGTGACGCCGATCCAGAACATGTAGTTCGGCACCCAGCCGTCGTAGTAGTTGTAGGTCCAGACGCCGGGGACGCCGCGCTTGGTCAGCTCCATGATCTCGGTCTGGGCGAGCAGCCACCACTCGTTCACCTGAATCGGATCGACGACCGAGTTGTACGGGCCGGTGCCGGTCGAAGTGTAGAGGAGCGATACCGACTCGTGCAGGTCGTGCCACACGGTCGGGTGCCAGTCGAGGAACGTTTTCAGCATCACCTGCGTGAGTCGGAGGCCAACCCCGATCCCGTCGCGGTTGTTGTCGTGCTGCACGTATTTGCCCCAATACACCATCGAGGGGGACGGCAGCCCCTTCTGCTGCGCCACGAAGTTGTCCACCTGCTTTTCACGTCCGTCCACTTCGCTGACCGGGGTGAACACGAAGATGATGTTGTTGCGAATCGTCTGGATGAACGGGGACTCTTCGATAGCCAGGCGATAGGCCAGCTCCATCAGCATCTCGGGGCTGCCCGTCTCAGGGGAGTGAATGCTGCCCGACGCGAAGTAGATCGGCTTTCCCGTGGCGATGAGCTGCTTCGCCTGCCTGTCGGTCAGCTTCCGCGGATCGGTCAGCTGCGCGGTGATCTGACGATACTTGTCGAGTTTCTTGATGGTGCTCTCATCCGCCACCGCCACCGCGTACATGTCGCGACCTTCGTCGCTGACGCCGATCTTGAACATCGTGACGCGGTCGGACGCCTTGTCGAGCGCCTCGAGGTAGCGCGCGATGTCCTTGTGATACGTCAGGTGCCCCGGCTCGCCGGGGATGTAGCCGAGAAACTTGAGCGGCGAAGGCGCCTTGTCGGACGCCGGCATGTGATCGACCAGCTCGGTCAGGATCCTTGGATCCGCGGTCGCAGCCTTGATCTTCGCGGTGTAATCCGCGTCGAGCCTCTGCGCCACCGGCGCCGCGGGCTTTGACTGCGCGAAGATCCCGGTGGAGCCGACTCCGGCCGTTGCGATCGCGACGGCAAGGGCACAGGCCAGCCACATCCACGAACGGCCGGCGATCGAAACGTCCATTCAATGCCTCCAGGGTCGTGCAGCGCGTAGAGCAAAGGTAACGGCTCGAAAAATATCACGGATCGGAGAGACGAACTCGGGGTTCAGGGCTCAGAGCTCAGGAGAGGACACGGAGTCGGAGGCCGCGTGTTGAGGCTCGAATCATCCTGAGGTGGAGTGCGATTCCTGGGCGGGCGGATGTGCGGCCGCAACGGCCTCCGGCTCCGTCTCGAACATGCGGATGACGGTATCGAGGTGGGTCGCCTCGAGCACCTCGCGAGTGCGCGGGCTGACGGAACAGACGGTCAGCGTCCCTCCACGCCGCACGAGATGCAGGAACGTGCGAACGATCTCGCCAATGCCAACGCTGTCGATGTACGAGACGTGGCGCAGATTGATCACCACGCGTGGATGACCTTCGTCAGCCAGCCCGCTCGCGTACCGAAAGAGCAGCGACTCCGCCTCCGACAGCGTCATGTGCCCGTGAACGTCGAGGACCACGACGTCGCCCGACCGACGCTCGCCAATATCCGTCCAATGCATGCCGTGAAGAACCTGTTTGTACCCCGGACCCTGAGCCCTTTACGGCGCGATCAGCCGCGTGACGGACAGTACGCCAATGATCAGCACCACAATCAGCACGAGGACCGCCACGCTGACCCGACGACGGGTGTGGGACAGTGCGACCCAGACTTCCTCGTCCAGGTAGAACCGCTCCGGTTGCGCCTCGCGGATGACGGCGCGGTGGCGCAATCGGCGAAGCGCCAATCCATGTCCCACGTGCACGTCGTCCAGGCGCTTGGCTGAGGCCGGCGAGGTCGCGCCCGCTTCACGGAACTCGCGCACGAGCCGGCGTTCCTTGCGCAGGATGGATATCACGGCCCGATTCTGCCACAGAACGCCGCGGACCGAGGCTCCTTCCGATGAGGGCTCGAGACCTAAAATCCCTAATCCCTAATCCCTGATCCCTGATCCCTGGGCCCCTTGAAGTACTATTTCCGCAATGCTCGTGACGACTGAGGATCCGGGGCCACCCGCCGCGCGCGCGATTGGGTTCTGGACGGCCGTGTCGCTCGTCATGGGCAACATGATCGGGTCGGGGGTGTTTCTCCTGCCGGCTGCGCTTGCGCCGTACGGCGGCATCAGCCTCGTGGGATGGCTCGTCTCGGCGTGCGGATCGGTTCTCCTCGCGCTGGTGTTCGCGCGGCTCGCGTCAACGAACCCGGTCAGCGGCGGGCCCTACGCCTATACCCGCGCCGCGTTCGGCGACCTCGCAGGTTTTCTGGTCGCGTGGGGCTACTGGATTTCCGTGTGGTGCACGACGGCGGCGCTCGCGGTGGCGTTCGTCGGTTACCTGGATCCATTTTTTCCGTCGATCGTCCGCAATCCGGCGTCGGCGGCCATGCTCGCGGTCGGTGCGGTATGGCTGCTCACGGCGGTCAACAGCCAGGGGATCAAGGCCGCGGGCAACGTTCAGGTTGTCACAACCCTGCTCAAGATTCTGCCGCTGGCATTTGTCGGCCTGGCCGGATTGTTCGTTCTGGATCGCACCCACTTCGCGATCGCCGAGGCCGGCCCCGGCGCCATTGCGCGCGGCGTCACGACCACGGCCACGCTGACGCTATGGGCGTTCCTTGGCCTCGAGTGCGCGACGATCCCGGCGGGAAGCATCCGGAACGCGGCACGAACGATTCCCCGCGCCACGATCGTCGGCACCGTCCTCGCCGGCGTCATCTACATGGTCAGCACGATCGGGGTAATGGGCGTGCTGCCGCCGGCGGCGCTGGCCCAGACGTCGGCGCCGTTCGCGGAGGCGGCGCGGGTGTTGGGCGGCGACGGCGCCGCCTCCATCGTCGCCCTGGGCGCGGCGATCTCGTGTTTCGGCGCACTGAACGGCTGGATCCTGATCGTCGGCCAGCTGCCGATGGCGGTTGCAGACGACGGTTTGTTCCCGCGGATCTTCGCCAGGCGCACGGCCGGCGGCACGCCGGTTGTCGGCATCCTCATCGGCAGCGTCCTGTCCACGGCCCTCATCGCCCTCAACTACAGCCGCTCGCTGGTCGAACTCTTCACCTTCATCATCCTGCTGGCGACGCTCAGCACCTTGGTGCCGTACGTATTCTGCTCGCTCGCCGGCTTCATCACCGATCGCGGCCAGGCGCAGCGGCGTGGCGCGTCCCAGGTCGTCGCCGCCCTCGCCTTCGCGTATTCACTCTGGGCCATTGGCGGCGCCGGCGCCGACGTCGTCTATTGGGGCTTCCTGCTGCTCCTGGCCGGCCTGCCGGTGTACGTATGGGTGGTGCGCACGTGAGCGGCACGGCGCAATCCGAAATCGGCACGATCACGCGCGTCGTTCTCAAGCACGCGCGCGAGGCGTTCGGGAACCAACAGTCAATCGCGGAGCAGTGGCGCGCGTTGAATTTTACGACCGCACCGGACTTCGCGAGCGCCATTCGTCAATACGATCGCTTCGTCGAGCTGCTGGTTGAATCTGGCGCGGAGGTGGAGTACCTGCCGCGTGCCGAAGGCGCCGGAATGGATTCGATTTATGTCAGGGACGCGTCGGTCGTCTGCGATCGGGGCGTGATTCTCTGCAGCATGGGGAAAGCGCTGCGCCAGGGAGAGCCGGCGGCCCAGGAGACCGCGTTTCGCGCCATGGGTCATGCGATCGCCGGCTCGATCGTCCCGCCAGCCCGTCTGGAAGGGGGCGACGTCGTGTGGCTCGACCGCCGCACGATCGTCGTGGGTCGCGGATACCGGACCAACGACGCCGGCATCGCGCAGCTCGGTGCACTACTTGGCGACTCAATCGACGAGCTCATCGTGGTTCCACTCCCGCATTGGCGCGGCCCGGGCGATGTGTTTCACCTGATGTCGATGGTGAGTCCGGTGGACCAGGATCTGGCTGTCGTCTACTCCCCCTTGTTGCCCGTGCCGTTCCGGGAGACGCTGTTGGCGCGGGGCATGGCGGTCGTAGAGGTGCCGGATGAGGAATTCGAGCGCATGGGCACGAACGTCCTGGCGATCGCGCCGCGCCGCTGCCTCATGCTGACGGGCAACCCGATCACGCGGGCGAGATTGGAACGCGCGGGCGCTCGCGTCGTGGAGTACGACGGGGACGACATCAGCATCAAGGGGGGCGGCGGTCCGACCTGCCTGACGCGGCCAATGCAGCGGCTGGACCATGCCTGACAAGCGATGAAATAACGAACCGGAACGTGCGTCCCCTCGTCTCTAGAGGCACACGTATCTCGGGAACCATACGGCTTCGCGTTTTTTCACCAGTGTCTTCCATGAATCAGCTGCTCACCGACCTCCGCTCCGGCGTCAGGATGCTCGTCAAGTATCCGACCTTGTCAATCGTTGCCATCGTGACGCTGGGGCTCGGAATTGGACTCAGCACGACCGTCTTCTGCGTCGTCAATGGCGGCCTCTTCAAAGGGCTGCCGTTCCCGGATGCGGACCGGATCGTCGCGGTCGTCGGCACCAACCCCGCGCAGAACCAGCCCCGCCAGCCCATCAGCGTCCAGGACCTTGCGGTCTGGAAACAACGGCAGACGTCGTTCGAAAAGTTCGGCGTGTACAACTTTCTACCAATGAATCTCTCGACCGAGGAAGGGCGACCCGAGCGCTTCAGCGGCGGACTGCTCACGGTCGAGGCGTTCGAGGCCTTGGGCGTGCAGCCGTTGTACGGGCGGGGCTTCCGCGACGGCGACGATCGGATCGGGGCCGAGCCGCTGGTGTTGCTCGGCTACGACCTCTGGCGCGATCGATACGGCAGCTCGCAGGACATCATCGGGAAGACGATCAAGGCCAACGGCGTGCAGCGCACGGTCATCGGCATCATGCCCGAGACCTTCGCCTTCCCGATTCGCGAATCGCTGTGGGCGCCGCTCGCACTCGACCCGACAGCGAAGCCTCGAGGCCAGGGTCCGAGCTACCAGGTCATCGCCCGCCTGAAACCGGGCGTCAGCCTCGCGCAGGCCTGGGTGCAGGCCACGACTATCGCCTCGCAACTCGCGAGCGAATTTCCACAGACGAACCGGGGCATTGGCGCCGACGTCATGCCCTACGCGAAAACGATCCTCGGCCCCGAGATCTACGGCCTGCTCTATACCATGCTCGGCGCCGGCATCGGTGTGCTCCTCATCGCCTGCGTCAACGTGTCCAATCTGCTCGTGGCGCGAGCGTCGCTGCGGCGGCGCGAGGTCGCCGTGCGCATGGCGCTCGGCGCGGGCCGACACCGCGTGGTCCGGCAGCACCTGACGGAGGTGCTCGTCCTCGCCACGGCGGGGGGCGCGATCGGCATCCTCCTCAGCATCTTTGGCATGCGGTGGTTCACGCAGGCGCTGTCGGTCAATCCGCCGCCGTTCTGGATTACGTTCGACCTCGATTACCGCGTGCTGTTGTTCGTGCTCGGACTGATCGTGCTCGCGAGCGTCTTCGCCGGGACGCTGCCCGCGATGCACGCGGCGCGCGTCAGCGCCGGCGCGGCGCTCAAGGACGACAGCCGATCCTCGACCAGCGCACGTCTCGGCCGCTTCAGCAGTGGTCTGGTTGTCGTGGAGATGGCTGTCTCGTGCGGATTGCTCATTGCGGCCGGCCTCATGATCAAGAGCGTCGTCCAACTGAAGAACGTGCAGATGCCGTTCGCAATCGATAACGTGCTGACGGCCCGGGTCGACCTGCCGCCCGCGGCCTATCCCGATTCGCCTGCCAGTATTCGTTTCTTCGAGCAGTTGCTGCCGAGGCTGGGGGAAGTCCCCGGCGTCGAAGCGGCCACGCTGTCGGACGGGCTGCCGGCAGCCGGCAATGGCTCGATCACGGTGCAAATCGAGGGCAAGGCGTATCCGCAGAACGCCGACTATCCGCTCGCCCGAGAGGGCATCGTCACGGCCGGTTATTTCGGAACGTTCCAGACCAGCCTGCTCAGTGGCCGCGAGTTCACGCCGGCGGACGTGGCGACGGGCCAGCCCGTGGCGATCGTCAACGAGTCATTCGCCCGCACGCATTTTCCGTCGATCGATCCGCTGGGGCGCCAGATGAAACGAATCCGGCCCAACGCGAAGGAACCGTGGCTGACGATCGTCGGCGTCGTGCCGGATCTGCTCATGGAAGGGATCGGCAACAACAACGCCAGCCCGGTGGGCTACTACATTCCGATTGCACAGAGTGATGTCGCGAACGGCGTTCGGATTGCGGTGCGCACGCGCGGAGAGCCCAGCGCCGTCACCCCGTTAGTCCGTTCCGCCGTCATGTCGCTCGATCCGGATCTGGCCATCTACGAAATCAGCACCTTGCGGCGCGTGATCGATCGGCAGACCTGGTTCTACACCGTGTTCGGCACGTTCTTCATGGCGTTCGGCTTCTGCGCGCTGTTTCTCGCCGCGGCCGGCCTCTATGGGGTGATGTCGTTCGCCGTGACGCAGCGCACGCGCGAAATGGGCGTGCGTTCTGCACTGGGCGCACAAGGGGTGCAACTCATCCTCCTCGTGATGCGCAAGAGCGTCGTGCAGCTGGCCATCGGCCTCGCCCTCGGGCTCGGACTCGCGCTTGTCGCCTCCGGCGCGTTGCAACCCGTCCTCTATCACGTCAACCCGCGCGATTCGTCCGTCTTCGCCGGCGTCATCGCCACGTTGGCCGTCGCCAGCCTGATCGCCAGCTTCCTGCCCGCCCGTCGGGTCACGAAGATCGATCCGATGCTGGCCCTGGCCACCGAATAGCGCCGCACAAAAACACCCGCGCCCAAGGCCAGGCCAGCTGTCCAGCGAGAAGAGACTCGATGCCAGAGACCAAGCGGAACATCGGCCGTGAGATGCTCGACGGCATTCGCGGGATGAAGATCGACGCACGCAGAGCAGCGGCCAGCCGTCTCAGCTAACATTCCCTGTCGTCCGTACGCATGAAACCACAGCCCAGGATTCCGGCGGAGATCGAAGAGTACCGCGATGAGCACTGGCGCCGCGAAGGGACGCGGCAGATCGAGAACGCCCTCGACGCGGAACGCTTCATCGAGCAGGTCGGCTTCGCCGCCTGCCTGACCGATTCCCGGCGACCAGGGCCGTCGCTCTACGTGGCGGTCTGCGGTCGCCGCGACGCGGCGATGCCACGAAACGTGCAGAAAGACCCCGAGGCCTCGCTCACGTGGATGCTGAAGGACGAGATCGTGAGGCGCGGGAAGATCTACTATGCCAAACTCGCCCGCGGCAAAACCATGTTCCTCGCGCCGCGCATGATTCCTCACTTTCACGCCGTCTGTGGGGTGCGCCGATCGGAGGAGACACGGCGTCTGAGCAGGCATGCACAAGCGATCTTGCATGTGCTCCGCAAGGAATGGGAGATGGGCACGGCGGACCTGCGCGATGAATCCGGGGTCAAAGACCGGAAGGCGTTCACGAGAGGGCTCGATGAACTCCAGGCCGCCATGTTCGTGGTGCTGAGCGAGGTCCTCTATCAACCGAAATTCACCTACCTCTGGACGC